>JBJTHL010000018.1:0-18688 GCA_046094445.1 Vulcanococcus sp. | reverse complement strand
GCCCAGGAGGCCCTGATGGGCAGCGATGGCAGCAGCCTGAATTTCCTGCAGCAGCTGATCGAGATCATCCAGGACCGGGTGAAGTACACCCAGCGCCACGTGGGCCCCGCCTGGCCCGCCGGCCGCACCCTCAAGGAGCGGGTGGGCTCCTGCCGCGACCTGGCGATGCTGATGATCGAGTGCTGCCGCAGCATCGGCCTGCCGGCCCGCTTCGTGAGCGGCTACCACCTGGTGGAGCCGAAGCCAGAGCGCTACGACCTACACGCCTGGGCCGAGGTGTACCTGCAGGGGGCCGGCTGGCGGGGCTTTGATCCCAGCGGCATGGGCGCCTGCGACGACCGCTACATCCCCGTGAGCACGTCCTCCAAATCGGACCTGACGGCCGCAGTGAGCGGCAGTTTCTCCGGGCCGCCCGGTGTTGAGAGCGAACTGACGTGGCAGATCAGCGCCGAGATCCTCGATCCGGCCCACGCCCCCCTGGCCGGAGGCAGCTGAAGCGGCCGGGGGGCGGCAACGGCGGTGACGCCATTTGGTAGCCGTTGCGTCTCCTGAACACCCCCACCGGGCGCGATGACGGGTGCAGCAGAGCTGCTGCATCCGTTCCTTGACCGCCATTCCCACCCTGCGCGCCCCCCTCGCCGAGGCCAGCACCCTCGTCACCGCTGAGCAGGTGGAACGGCGCCTGCAGCAGGCGGGCATCCGCCTCACCATGGGCGGCGAGCCCACCCTGGTACCGGATGCACCCCAGGGGGCCGAGTGGAGCGTGGCGGCCGATGGCCCCACCAAGCTGGGCTATGCCCGCGCCCTGGCGGCCCAGCTGCAACGCCTGGCCTGGCCCGGCAGCACGCTGCTCTACTGCCCCGGCAAGCGCTACGACGGCGAGGTGAACCCCCGCTGGGCCCTGCGCCTGATCACCGGCCCCGGGGCCGAACCGCTGGTGACCTGGCCCCAGGATGGTGGCGCCAGCCCGGGCTCGGCCGCTGCCCCCCGCGGGGCAGAAGCCCTGGCCCTGCTGGAGGCCATCGGCAGCGGCCTCGGGCTGCAGGTGGAACCCCTGCCCCTGCGGGACCCCCTGAACCCCGAGCGGCAGGTGTGGGCCCTGCCCCTCAGCCACGACGACGACCAACGGCGCTGGCAGACCATCTCCTGGCCCCTGGCGGAGGAGCGGCGCGCACTGATCCCCGCCCACGGGCCGGCGGGCCTGCGCCTGCCGCTGCAGCACTTCCCGGAGCACGCCCTGCGCCAGGTGCTCACCCTGGAAACCGATCGCGAGGGCTGGGGCCTGTTCCTGCCCCCCCTCAGCCGGGAGCCCCTGGAGCAGCTGCTGCGGCTGATCGCCGCCGCCAGTGCCCCCTGGAGCAAGCCGGAGCTGAGCGGCGTGCTGCCTTACGACACCGGTGAGCACTGGCAGGTGCTGGGCCTCACCGCCGACCCGGGCGTGCTGGAGGTGAATCTGCCGGTGTGCCCCAGCTGGCAGGCCTACGCCACCTGGATCGCCCTGCTGGAGGAGGCGGGCGCCCTGGTGGGGTTGCGCAGCTGGAAGCAGGTGGGGGAGCGGATCGAGGGCACCGGTGGCGGCAACCACCTGCTGTGGGGCGGCCCCAGCCTGGAGAGCAACCCCTTCTTCCACCGGCCCGACTGGCTGGTGGGGCTGCTGCGCTATTGGCAGCACCACCCGAGCCTGGCTTATCTGTTCAGCGGCCGCAGCGTGGGGTCGGCCTCCCAGGCGCCACGCCCCGATGAGGGATCCGCCAGCCTCCTGGATCTGGAGCTGGCCCACCGCACCCTGGAGCGGCTGCCCCCCGGCGACCAGCGGGTCCCCATCGGGGAGACCCTCCGCCACCTGCACGCCGACCGCAGCGGCAACACCCACCGCAGCGAAATCAGCCTCGACAAGTTCTGGAACCCGGCCTGGACCGCCGGCTGCCAGGGGCTGCTGGAGTTCCGGGCCCTGGAATCGCTGCCCCACCATCAGTGGACCAACGCCGTGGCCCTGCTCTGGCGCGCCCTGGCCGTACGGCTGCTGGACCCGGCCCAACGGCCGGCGGGCCTGAAGCCCTGGGGCGAGCGCCTGCACGATCAGGCGATGCTGCCCAGCCAGCTGTGGGCGGATCTGGAGCTGCTGCTGGCCGACCTGACGGCCGACGGCCTGCCACTGCCGGCGGAACCGCTGCGGGCCATCTGGGAGTGGCGCTTCCCCGTGCTGTTGCACTGGGCGGATGGCGACGCCGTGCTCACCATCCGCCAGGCCCTCGAACCCTGGCCGCTGCTGTGCGACACGCCGGTGGAGGGGGGCAGCACCAGCCGCTTTGTGGACAGCTCCCTGCGCCGCTTCGAACTGATCACCAGCCCCGCGTTCCGCCAGCGCACCAGCCTGCGGCTGCAGGGGCGGCCGCTGCCCGTGCCCCAGCAGGGGCCGCTGGCGGTGCGCTACCGGCAGGAAGCGCTGTTCCCCTGCCTGCACCCCTGCCTGGCCAACGACGTTCCCCTGCACCTGGAACTGCTGCCGCACGGCGACAACAGCCCCCGCCTGCGCTGGCAGCTGTGGCAGGACAGCCGGGGCTTCGAGCCGGTCGACACGGGCGAGCAGGACCCGCAGGGGGCCAGCGGCGAACCGCTGCGGGGGGCATTTGCCGACGCCTGCACCCTGGACCTGCGGCTCTGATCGGGAGTGCGCGTCAGCGATCCCTGAAGCTTCAGCTTTGGTTCAACAGGCTCACGTTTGATTGCGTGAGCAAAGCCACACAAGCCTGGGGCCTGCAATCGGATCTAGACCGATGAAGAGTTCGGAGCAGCACGATGGCTGGCCCCCTGCATCTAGTGGGACTGACGGGCAGTGGCTGCCGCATCGCCCGCGATGGCGGCGGCGGCTATGTGGTGAACCCCGATGCCGATCAGGACAGCTGGCAGCGGGTGGCCAACCTTCCAGCCGCCTATGCGGTGTGCGAGCAGTTCAACAGCCGTGATGCCCTGGGCCTGCCGCGCTACCGCGAACAGGCCTGAGGCAAGGCTCCGCCTGGAGCCATCACCAGCTCACGCCGTGCAGCTTGGGCAGCGGAGCCGTCTTGAAGGTGGTGGCGAACAGGCGCGGAATCTTGCGGCTGTTGTACACGCGGAACTCACGCACCACGCTGGCGTTCTGCTCACGCACGGCCTGGTTGAGCACCACGGAGCCGTCGGGATCGGAGACGGAGCGATGGAAGGTGCCGGGGGGAATGCGCAGGATGTCGCCGCCGGTATCCAGACGAACAATGTGATACGGATAATTCCAGCCGAAGTTCACCAGGTAGAACGTGCGGCCGCCGTGCAGGGCCAGCAGATTGTCCTCCTGATGGGGGTGCAGATAGAACTGCCAGGCGCCGGTGTTCTCCTCATCGGGGGGGCTGATCGCCGGGCCGGCGTGAATCACCAGGTCGCGCGCATTGGATTCAGCGACGGTGATATCAAAAAAGCGAACGGCAGGGGTATCGCGGAACTTCTCGTAGGGAATCAGTTCAAACATCGGCGCCGTACCCGGCGCCGTCGTAGGGCTCTCGCGGGCGAATGCATCCTGCTGGAGGGGGCTGGCAGACATGGGGGCAGCGGCTGGAGGCCGAAGGGATCGCCCAGTGAACCGAGCTGCGCCGGCCGCCATCGTGTAGCCGGCTACGGAACCACGGTTTCCACAGGCCAGTTCCTCAGGTGATTGCCGTTCAGAACGGAATCGGCATCTCCACCGCCGCCGGCTGCGGCGCGCAGGCCGCCACCCGCTGGGCCACCACCTCACCCACCACCACGATCGACGGGGAGGCGAAGGCCTCCGCCTCAGCCTGATCGGCCAGCTCCGCCAGGGGGCTGAGCAGCACCCGCTGGCCCACCACCGTGCCCTGCTGCACGATCGCGGCCGGGGTGTGGGCCGCCAGGCCACCGGCGAGCAGCTCCTCGGCGATATGGCGCAGGTTGTGCAGGCCCATGTAGATCACCAGGCCATCACTGCTGCGGGCCAGCCCACGCCAATCCACGCCGGGGCGGGCCTTGTCGATCTCCTCATGGCCGGTCACGAAGGTGACGCTCGATCCGGCGCGGCGATGGGTCACCGGGATGCCGGCGTAGGCGGGGGCGGCGATGCCGGCGGTGACCCCGGGCACCACCTCCACCGGCACCCCATGCTTCACCAGATGGGCTGCCTCCTCACCGCCGCGGCCGAACAGGAAGGGGTCGCCCCCCTTGAGACGCACGATCCGCTGATGGCGCGACGCCAGCTCCACCAGCACCGCATTGGTGCTGGGCTGGGGCACGGAGTGATGGCCGCGGCGCTTGCCCACGAACTGGCGCTCACAGCCCTCCGGCACCAGGTCGAGCAGGGCCCGAGGCACCAGGGAGTCGTACACCAGGGCATCGCACTGGCTCAGCAGGCGATGGGCCTTCACGGTGAGCAGATCGGGATCGCCCGGCCCGGCGCCCACCAGATACACCGTGCCCGGCGCTGGCCCGCTCATGGCAGATCCTCCAGGGCAGTGAGCAGGACCTGGCGCAAAGCGGGAATCTCCAGCAGGGGGGGCAACACCGCAACCGGGGGCTGAACCCCCAGCGTGAGCGATTCGCTGAGCCGATTGGCGGCGAGGGTGAGCGGCAGCAGCAGGGCGGGGCCGCGCGCGCAGCAGGCCAGATCGGCTGCTGCTGCACTGTATGGAGCAGCTTCGCCGGGGCAACCGAGCACAACGGCCAGATGGTGCAGGAAGCGCCCGGCCAAGGGGCCCTCCAGGGGGTGATGCAGCCAGCGGGCCGGCGCGTCGGCCGCTGCCGCTGCGCCGGCCAGGGCTTCAGCCAGGGCGGCCTGCCAGCGGGGCCAGGCCCCGAGAAAGGGCAGACGCCGCAACGGCAGGGCGCCGGCAGCCTGGGCGCGGCGGCGCCAGGCGGCGGCGATGGCCGGCAGATCGCAGCGCACATGGCCGCCCGGCAGCAGCAGCAAGGGCACCAGGCTGAGGCCATCAGCCCGGCGGGCCGCGGCCCAGAAGGCCTCATCCGCGGCGGGCGCTTCGGCCGTGAGGGCCTGCAGCAGCACCGGGGCCGCGCGCCGATGGGCCAATTCCGCCGCCAGGGCCTGGAGCTCTGGCGGGATCACACCACCCTGGCGGCCATGCACCAGCAGCACCAGCGGCGTGGGCCGCACCCGGCGGCGCAGGCGGGCGCGCACACCCGGGTGCAGCGAACGCCGCAGCAAACGCCGCAACGGCCGGTGCCCCTGGGGCCGGCGGGCCAGCAGATCCAGGGCCGCCGCCGCCAGGCCCGGATCAAGATCGGCCACCAGGGTGTGCAGGCCGGCCACGAGGGGCGGGAGGGGCCAGCTGGAGAGGCCCAGCGCCACACCCTCCAGGGCAGCGCGCCGCACGGCCATGGGAGCCGGCGCCAGGGCCAGATGCAGCAGCAGCGCATGGTCGCCGGGCTCGCGCTGCAGGCCCAGGAGCGGCAGCAGCGGCAGCAGGGGCTCCAGGGGAGTGGCCGGGGCAGGTCCTGTCGGGACCGCCAGCGGGGCCAGCCGCTGCCGCAGCAGCGCCGCCACCCGGGGATCGCGCAGCTGGCCCAGCAGCTGCAGCCAGAGCAGGGCCTCCGCCGCTGGAGCCACCGCCTGGCGCTGCAGCAACGGCTCAAGCCAGATCGCGCGCGTGCCGGGCTGCGACGCCAGCGCCGGCAGTTCCAGCTGCCCGGCCAGCAGCCAGGGGCCGGCCTGGGCCGCCGCAGGGCTGGCCAGCAGCCGGCTCAGGGCCGCCCGATCCAAGCGGGTCCAGAGCGCCGCCAGCAGATCCACCTCGGCCGGCAGGGCGCCGCTGGCCAGGGCCGCGATCCAGGGCTCCAGGGCCAGGGTGCCCCCAGCCGCCCCGGCACCGCGCCGCAGGCGCTGCAGCTGACGCCAGCGCTCCTCGCTGCCGGACTCCGCCAGCAGGGGTTCCGCCTCGCGCGCTCCGGGGTGAGGCACCACTGCCGCTGCAGCCTGCCGTTCCACCCTGGCAGGCCGGCCTGCGGCCTTGGCAGCCGAGGGGGGCGGGAGTGGCAAGGAATCAGTCAACGAGGTGGAGGCAAAGAGGGTGGCGGACGCGATGAAGACCAAACCCGGCAGCTGCGGCAGCGCCTTTGAGGGCAGCTTTGCCGAGTGCAAGGAGCAGCAGCTGGTGTTCCTGCTGGTGCGGCAACTGGCGGCCGCGCAGTTCGAGCTGGCCAACCCGCAGATAACGGAGCGCCTCTGGCAGGAGGTGGCGGCCCTGGAGATCGATCCGGAGCGCATCACCGCCCTGCTCTACGGCGGCCAGGACGTGAACGACCGCGATGCCCTGCGGGTCCTGGATGAGCAGTGGCGCGCGCGCCACCGCCCCAGGCGAGGCGGCTGGTTCAGCCGTCCGCTGTCGGCCGCCGGCGGGCGCCGAAACGCTGCACCAGCAGGTCTTCGAGGGCATCAGCCAGTTCGCTGAGGGGAACGCCCTTGTCGTGGAGGGCGGCCAGCTTCGGCTCGGCCCCCATCGACCCACCGAGGAACAGTTTGGCGGCCTCCACCATCTGCCCCCCATGGCGAGCCTTGGCCCCCATCAGGCCGATCTCACCCATGTAGGGCTGGCCGCAGGCGTTGGGGCAACCGGTCCAGTGGGTGCGCACCGGATGGGGCAGCTCCAGGCGGCGATCCAGTTCCTCCACCACCGCCTGGGCGGTGGTTTTGGTGGGGATCAACGCGAAGCTGCAGTAGCGGTTGCCGGTGCAGCTCACCGCCTCGGCCATCAGGGCGCCGGGGGTGGGGCTGAAGCGCTGCAGCAGGGGTTCAGCCAGCAGCGCCTCCAGCCGCTCGGCGGGCACATTCACGATCAGGGCGTTCTGGGCTTCGGTGAGCCGCAGCTCACCGCTGCCGTAGCGGCGGGCCAACTGGGCCAGCTCCGCCATGGCAGCGGCATCGAGGCGGCCCACGGGCACATTCAGGCCCACCCAGTGCAGGCCGGGCTGCGACTGGGAATGCACCCCCAGGCCGGAGCGTGGGGCCCGGTTCACCAGATGGCTGCCGTCGTGGGGCACGGCCTGGCCGCCCAGATCGCTGAAGCCCTGCAACACCGCCGCGCGGTAGCCGGCGAGGCCCAGGTCATCCACCAGGTACATCAGGCGGCTCTTGTTGCGCGCCTGGCGATTGCCGTGCTGCTCGAAGTGACGCAGCACCGCCAGGCTGAACAACGGCAGCTGATCGGCCTGCAGCCAGAGGCCCAGCGGTATCGCCAGTTCATTGCGCTGGGCGGAGAAGAAGCCGCCCACCATCACGGTGAAACCCAGGACCCCGTCGCGCTGGGCCGGCAGGAAGGCCAGATCGTTGTGCAGCAGGAAGCTGTCCGCGGCTCCACCCACGGCGATGTTGAACTTGCGGGGCAGATTGCGGGGCCCCTTGCGCAGCAGCAGCTCCTGGATGGCCGCCACCAGGGGGCGGGTGTCGACGAGTTCCTCGGGGTCGATGCCGGCGAAGGGGTTGCCGGTGATGTTGCGCGGGTTGTCGTGGCCGGACTGGCGGCTGGTGAGCCCCACGGTCTCCATCGCGGCCAGCAGTGGCGCCATGTCCTCCAACAGCAGGCCGCGCAGCTGGATGTTCTGGCGGGTGGTGATGTCGGCACTGCCCTCGTCACCACAGCGGTCCACCGCGTCGGCCAGCACATCGAGCTGATCCGCGTTGATCACGCCATTGGGCAGGCGCAGGCGCACCATGAAACGCCCCGGGGTTACGGGGCGAAAGAAGATCCCCAGCCACTTGAGGCGGATGGTGAGATCGGCCTCATCGAGGTTGTCCCAGCCCTGGGCCGCCAGCTCAGCCAGGTGCGGGGCCAGATCGAGGCCGCAGCGCTCCGCCTTGGCCTGCTCGATTTTACTGAGGGCAGCCACGATCACCACAGGGAAGCCAAGGGCCATCAGGGTGCGCAACAGCCCCGCCTCGGGAGTGTCGCACTCGCTACCGAATGGCTGTACGGAGCACACCAGGCTTGTGGCCAGCGCGTGGAGAACGGACCGTGGGCGAGAATCAAGCGTCTCGCCGAGCCCCTGGCCGCATGGTTGCGCAGGCTGCCGCAGCGCCCACTCAGCCGACACCGGCCATCCCCTCAGGCCGCGACCGCTTCCGCACTTATCTGGGCAAGGTGGGCAGCGGTGAGCACACCAGCAGCGGCCTGAGCCGCGAAGAAGCGGCCGATGCGCTCGAGCTGATGCTCAGCGGCGAAGCCAGCCCGGCACAGATCGGCGCCTTCCTGATCGCCCATCGCATCCGCCGCCCGGAGCCCCAGGAGCTCACCGGGATGCTGGATGTGTACCGCCGGCAGGGCCCCCAGCTCCACAGCCAGGGCCGTGCCCTGTGCTTCGGCATCCCCTTCGACGGGCGCAGCCGCACCGCTCCGATCTATCCGCTCACCGCCCTGGTGCTGGCCAGTGCGGGAATCCCGGTGGTGCTGCAGGGGGGCCGGCGCATGCCGGTGAAATATGGCGTGACCGCGATGGAACTGTTCGCGGCGCTGGGAGTGGAGCTCAGCGGCCGCAGCATCGCCTGGGTGCAGGCAGGCCTGGACCGCTGCAACCTCGCCCTGGTGCATCAGCCCGACCACTTCAGCGCAGCCGAACAACTGATCCCGATCCGTGAGGACATCGGCAAACGCCCGCCCCTGGCCAGCCTGGAATTGCTGTGGACGGCCCACCGCGGCGCCCATCTGCTGGTGAGCGGCTTTGTGCATCCGCCGACGGAAACCCGCGCCTGGCAGGCCCTGAAACTGGCCGGTGAAACCGAGGTGCTCACCGTGAAAGGCCTGGAGGGGAGCACCGACCTGCCCATCAGCCGCGCCTGCGTGACGGGCCGCCCGCATGCCGGTGATGACGGGCGGCTGATCCTGCACCCCCGCGACCACGCCTGCTACGGCGAAGACCCCCGCTGGGAAAGCGTGGAGAGCTGGGCCAGCGAGGCCCTGGCGGCCCTCGGCGGCCAGGGGCCGCTGGCGACGGCCCTGATCTGGAATGCCGGCACCTACCTCTGGCAGGCGGGGCAGCACGACAGCCAGGCCGCTGGTCTGCAGCACTGCCGGGAGCTGCTGCAGGCGGGAACGGCCTTACGCCAGCTCCACACCCTGGCGCAACACTGCCGTTGACCCCCCATGCCGGCCCCCAGCACCCCCCAGGCGCAGCACTGCTTTGGCTTTGAACTGGATTTCGTGGGCAGCTGGCGCTGCATCCCCCTGTGTGTGCGGCGCAAGCTCGATCTGATCGGCCTGAAGCTCAAGCTCAACCACTGGCTGGCCCTGAGCCAACCGCAGCGGCAGGAGCTGGTGGATTGGCCCGACACGCCCCAGGCCCTGCAGGGGCTCAAGCAACACCTGCTGGACTGCACCGCCACCATGGCCGATGGGCAGGCCCGCCTGCTGCCGCCGGCCCAGGGTGAACCGTGGCAGCTGGACGGGTGCGTGCCGTCCCACGTGGTGCAGGCCGCCCAGGAGCGGGGAATGGCCCTAAGCCCGGCCAGCTGGAGCCAGCTGAGTGAACTGGGGCGTTTTGCCCTCTGCAAGCTGGCCCGCCCGGGCCACGACCACCACAACCTCGATGCCGCCCTGGAGGAACTGCTGCCGGCTGGGCATTCCGTAACAACGGCAACGGGAGGCGGTGCCCGCGGCGTGGTCTCTTAGATCTCGTTGGTCAGCTTGTGCGCCAACCGATGCAATCGCTCTGAGGGCGGCCCGTTGTTCTGAGGCCTCTCGAGCGTTGGCGCCTGCGCCGCACGCGGCAACAACCCCCACCACCCTCTTCGCACAGGCCCCGAGCGGGCCGACGTTTTCATGCCATCCATCACTCGACGCCAAGCGCTGCTCACCGGCCTGGCCGCCGCCACCGGTGCGGTTGTTCAGTTCGGCGGCGTGGCCAGCCTGCTGGCCGGCAGCCCGGCCCAGGCTGCCCCCGGCAAGCCGGAAACCACCAGCGTGGACCTGGGCTTCATCGCCCTCACCGACGCCGCCCCCCTGATCGTGGCCAAGGAAAAGGGCTTTTTCGCCAAGCAGGGGATGACCGGGGTTGAGCTGAAGAAGCAGACCTCCTGGGCCGTGACCCGCGACAACCTCGAGCTGGGCGGCGCCCGGGGCGGGATCGACGGAGCACACATCCTCTCGCCGATGCCCTATCTGCTCACCACCGGTGCCATCAGCAAGAGCCGGCAGCCGGTGCCGATGTTCATCCTGGCCCGCCTGAACACCAACGGCCAGGCCATCTCGGCCTCCAACGCCTTCATGAACAAGTTCCAACTCAAGGGCCCCGGCAACGCCAAGGCGATCACGGCCAAGAACAACACCGGCGACAAGTTCAAAACGTCTGTCACCTTCCCCGGCGGCACCCACGACCTGTGGTTGCGCTACTGGCTGGCCGCCAACGGCGTGGATCCGAACAAAGACGTCGACATGGTGGTGCTTCCGCCGCCGCAGAAGGTAGCCAACATGAAGGCCGGCACCATGGATATGTTCTGCGTGGGTGAGCCCTGGAACGAGCGCCTGGTGAACAAGAAGCTCGGCTATACCGTCCTGATCACCGGCCAGCTCTGGAAGAACCATCCCGAAAAGGCCTTCGCCATGCGGGCCGGCTGGGTGAAGAAGAACCCCAACGCCACCCTGCGCCTGCTGATGGCCGTGCAACAGGCCCAGAAGTGGGCCGACAACCCGGCCAACACCGTGGAGCTCTCCAAGATGCTGGCCGAGGACAAGTACGTGAAGGCCAACGCCGACGACCTGCTGCCTCGCCTGCAGGGCACGATCGACTTCGGCAACGGCAAGGTGGCCAACCTGAAGAACCTCTCGATGAAGTTCTGGGCTGACAACGCCTCCTTCCCCTACAAGAGCCACGACACCTGGTTCGTGGCCGAGGACATGCGCTGGGGCTACCTGCCCAAGGGCACGAAAATCAAGGCTCTGGTGAATCAGGTGAACCGCAGTGATCTGTGGCGCGCCGCTGCCAAGGCCAACGGCTACGGCAATGGCCCCGCCGGCGACTCCCGCGGCGTTGAAGTGTTCTTCGATGGTGTCAAGTTCGACCCCGGCAACCCGCAGGCCTATCTCAACAGCCAGAAGATCAAGGCCATGAAGTGAGTGGATCCGGCCCCGGCACTCCCTTGAAGGGTGCTGGGGCCCCCTCCGCCAATGCGACAGATCGCTGAGGCGATCACCCCGATCTCCAGGGCCATGCGGCCCTGTGATTGTTTGCCCCCTGAGCCGGCCGCAACCGTTCATGACCAGTCTTCCCGCCTCCTCCCGCAGCAAGCGCCGCACCGCGCCAGCCTGGCTGAGTTCCCCGCTCGCGAGCCAGATCAAGGCTCCGCTGGTGTGCATCGGCCTCACCCTGGCCCTGTGGCAGTTCCTGGCCCAGTTCAACAGCGAAGGCTTCCCCGGGCCGATCAACGTGATCGCCCAAACCTGGGATCCCTACATCATCCATCCCTTCTTTGATGATGGCGGCACCTCCAAGGGGCTGGGCCTGCAGCTGCTGATCTCCCTGCAGCGGGTGGCGGTGGGCTACAGCCTGGCGGCGGTGGTGGGAATCGGCGCGGGCCTGGCCATCGGCCTGAACCGCTTCCTGCGCCGCGGCTTCGACCCCCTGATCCAGGTGCTGCGCACGGTGCCGCCCCTGGCCTGGTTGCCGATTTCACTGCTGCTGTTTCAGCAGGCCGATACGGCAGCCATCTTCGTGATTTTCATCACCGCCATCTGGCCGATCATCATCAACACCGCCGTGGGCATTAACGAAATCCCACAGGATTACACCAACGTGGCCCGCGTGCTGCGGCTGCGCAAGCGCAGCTACCTGCGCGACATCGTGATGCCGGCAACAGCTCCCTACGTGTTCACGGGCCTGCGCATCGCCATCGGCCTGGCCTGGCTGGCGATCGTGGCGGCCGAGATGCTCAAGGCGGATGGCGGCATCGGCTTCTTCATCTGGGATGCCTACAACGCCGGTGGCGACGGCAGCACCAGCCAGATCATCCTGGCCATTGTGGTGATCGGCCTGGTGGGACTGACCCTCGACCGCCTGGTGGGCGCCGTGGGCAACCTGGTGGCCAAGGGAGGCAACTGATGACCAACGCCTTCCTCACGGTTGACAACGTCACCCGCAGTTTTTCCTTGCCGAAGGGCGGCGAGTATGTCGCCCTCAAGGACATCGATCTGCAGATCGCCGAGGGGGAATTCATCTCCCTGATCGGGCACTCCGGCTGCGGCAAATCCACCCTGCTCAACCTGATGGCGGGGCTGGATCAGGCCAATACCGGCGGCATCCTGATGGACAGCCGCCAGGTGACCGATCCCGGCCCGGATCGCATGGTGGTGTTCCAGAACTACTCGCTGCTGCCCTGGCAGACCGTTCGCCAGAACATCGCCCTGGCTGTGAACTATGTGATGCGGGAGGCCAGCGACGCCGAACGCGAAGAACGCATCGAGGCCAGCATCGCCCTGGTGGGCCTGGCCCATGCGGCCCACAAGCACCCCGGCGAACTCTCCGGCGGCATGAAGCAACGGGTGGCGATCGCCCGCGCCCTGGCCATCCGCCCCAAGCTGCTGCTACTGGATGAGCCCTTCGGGGCCCTTGATGCGCTCACGCGCGGCAATCTGCAGCAGCAACTGATGCAGATCTGCCAGCAGGCCGGCGTCACCACCGTGATGGTGACCCACTCGGTGGATGAAGCACTGCTGCTCTCCGATCGGGTGGTCTGCCTCACCAACGGGCCCGCCGCGGGGATCGGCCAGATCGTGAAGGTGAACCTGCCCAGGCCGCGCCAGCGGCTGGAGGTGATGGAACACCCCGATTACTACAAGCTGCGCACGGAACTGATCAATTTCCTGCAACAGCAGCGGCGACTCAAACAACACCGCCAGACCATCAGCACCAGCGTTGCGACGCCGGCGGCGGCAGGGGTGCCTCCAGCCGCCACCCGCAAAGTGCGCATCGGCTATCTGCCGGGTCTGGATGTGGCGCCTCTGGCCCTCGGCCTGGAGCGTGGCTTCTTCCGCGACCGCGACATCCAGGTGCTGCCGGTGGTCTTCCACCGCTGGCAGCAGCTGGAGGAGCAGCTGCGCTCCGGCGAGCTGGATCTGGCCATCACCTCCGCCAGCGCCCCGCTGGCCCTCAACCTGGGGCTCCAGGGGCAACCGGCCTGGCCGGCGATCACACCGATGACGGTGACGCGCAGCGGCAACGCCATCTGCCTGGCCCGGCGTTTCGCTGAGCTCCAGGTGGGGTCGCTCGCCTCGCTGGCCGACCATCTCAAGGGACGCGCAGCGCCGCTGCGACAGGCCCTCGGCCAGCAGGGCAGCATGCAGGACCTGCTGCTGCGCCACTGGCTGGCCAGCGGTGGCATCCAGCCAGACCAGCAGGTGGATCTCCAGGTGCTGTCGCCGCTGGCGATGCAGGCCGCCCTGGTGGCCGGCGACATCGACGGCTTCATCGCCGGCCGCTACCGGGTGGCCAAGGCAGTGGAATCGGGGCTGGCCACCGTTGTGGCCACAGACCTCGACATCTGGAGCAACCATCCGGAAAAAGTGCTCACCTGCCACGAGGGCTGGGCCGCGCGCCATGAAGCGCTGCTGCTCGACCTCTGCGCTGGCCTGATCCGGGCCGGCCAGATCTGTGAAGACGGAGGCCAGCACGACAACCTGGTGCGGGCGCTTAGCCAGCCCCAGTGGTTGGGCAGCGACTCGGCCGTGGCGCTGCAACGGCAGTTCCAGCTGGGCAACGCTGCGGACAGTGGTCGTCGTCTCCCCCTGAACCGCTACCACAGCGATCGCGCCCACGTGGCCAACAGCGCCGAGGGGGCCTGGATCCTCACCCAGTTCAGCCGCTGGGGCTGGAGCGCCTTCCCCAGCAATCGCCTGGAGCTGCTGGGTCAGGTGTACCGGAACGACCTCTGCAGCAGCGCCCTGGAACGGGCCGGCTTGCCGGCCCTGCGCCCCGAGCGCCAACCGATTCCCCTGGCCTGCGGCCGGCCCTTCGACCAGGACGACCCGATCGGCTATCTGGAACAACTCCCCTTCAGCGCAGGCACCACCCAGGCCGTGGTGCCATTGCCCAGCGCCGAGGCCAACCGTTCATTCGCCGTCCCTTGAGATGACGACCGTGATGACCAGTTCCGCTGCCAACACCGGCGGCTTCGAGCGCGACCTCTCGCGCAACCCCGCCTACCTGCGGTTCGAGGGTGTGGGCCAGGTCTTCCAGACCAAGAACGGCCCGTTCGAGGCCCTGCGCGACATCAATCTCCAGGTGGCCCAGGGGGAATTCATCTGCGTGGTGGGGCACTCCGGCTGCGGCAAGAGCACCCTGCTGAACATGGTGTCGGGGTTTCTGCGCCCGAGCAGCGGCAGCGTCACCCTGGAGAACCAGGTGATCGAAGGGCCCGGCCCCGATCGCATGGTGGTGTTTCAGAACTACTCCCTGCTCCCCTGGAAAACGGTGGATCAGAACGTGGCACTGGCGGTGAAGGCAGCTCGGCCGCAGCTGGACGCCACGGCCCGCGCCGCCGTGGTGGACCACCACCTGGAGATGGTGGGGCTGCTGGATGCCCGCCACAAGCGCCCCGGGGAGATCTCCGGCGGCATGCGCCAGCGGGTGGCCATCGCCCGCGCCCTGGCCGTTCAGCCGGAGGTGCTGGTGCTGGATGAACCCTTCGGGGCCCTCGATGCCATCACCAAGGAGGAGCTGCAGGAGGAACTGCTGGCCATCTGGCGGGAGCACAAACCCACGGTGTTGATGATCACCCACGACATCGACGAGGCCCTGTTCCTCGCCGACCGGATCGTGATGATGACCAATGGGCCCTCCGCCACCATCGGTGAAATCGTGGAGGTGCCCTTCGAGCGCCCCCGCGATTTCGAGCGGATTCAGGAGGATCCGCGCTACGGCCAGCTGCGCAACCACGCCCTCGACTTCCTCTATCGCCGTTATGCCCATGACGACGACTGAGCTGGCACCAGGCCTGCAGATCCGCGCCGGCCACACGATGCTGCTGGATGAGCAACTGCTGCGTCAGGGGCATTGCTTGAGCATCACCGCCGGTCTGGTGCGGGTGAGCATGTCGAGCCCGGAGCAGGAGGCGCTCGACGCCCAGCCGATCACCCTGGGCTTCCTGCAGGCGGGCGACCATCTGCCCCTCGATCTGCTGCGCACCACCCGGCTGCACCTGCTGGCCCTCACCGCCACGCGGCTGGAGCCGGGCTGCCCGGCCCTGCCACCGGTGGGGGCCAGCAGCCTGCACGACTGGCCCGTGGCGCTGCTGATGATCCGCCAACTCGGCGAAGCCGAGCAGCGGATCACCGCCCTGCTGCAGCTGCTGGTGCAGCGGCTGGGGTTGCGCAAGGGCGAGTGGTACGAGCTGCCGCTGCGGCTCACCCATGCCGATCTGGCGGAGCTGAGCGGTCACACCCGCGTCACGGTGACGCGGCAGCTGTCGAAATGGCGCGACTGCGGCCTGATCCAGCAGGACAGCGGTCCGGCGCGCACCCTGCGCATCGCCCCGGAGCTGGTGGAGGGCTAAGCGGCGGGTCAGACGACCGCCGTTTCCCGCTCCAGCTGATCGAACAGGTTGGCCACGAGACGCCGACCCTGACGCTCCAACCGCTCACCCCATCGCCTGGCATCCGCCCGCAGGTGCGCCGGTCCCTCCGGGCCAAGGGCAGCCACCACAAAGGCGTTGTCCTCCATCAGCCAGCGTTCCAGCATCGGCGGCTCCAGCTCCACGTGGAACTGCAGGCCATAGGCCACCGGCCCCAGCCGGAACGCTTGCTCGCGGCAGTGCAGGCTGGAGGCCAGCAGCTCCGCCCCGGGCGGCAGCACACAGCGATCACCGTGCCAGTGCAGCACCAGCTCGCTGGCCTCCAGCCCGTGCAACAGGGGTTCGACCGCCGGGTCGGGCCACCAGCTGATGGCCCCGAACCCCACCTCCCGCAACGGCCGCGGTGGCTCCCCCACTTGAAGCGGCTGTGCCGTACCGCCAGCGGCCAGCGCCAGCAGCTGCGCCCCCAGGCACACACCGATCACCGGTAGCCCGCGCTGCAGCACCGCCTGCAGCAACTCCAGCTCTGCGGGGAGCCAGGGATAGGCAGGATCGCCCAGATCGGCCACCCCCATGGGCCCGCCCAGCACCAACAGGCGATCTGCAGGCCCGAGCGGCGGTGGCCGCTCACCGCGATCCATGCGGCAGAGCGAGAGCTCCCAACCGCGGATGCGGGCCTCGCGGGCGAACAGCCCAGGCCCCTCCCGCTCCAGGTGCTGCAGCACCACCAGGCGCGTCATGGCAGCGGGCGCAGCCGCACCGCCGCGGCCTTGAGCTCGGGCTGCTTGGAGTGATCGCAGGCCTCCTCGTGCATCAGACGGTTGGCCTCGCAGGCGTTGGTCTGGCTGGCGCCCCAGTGCATCGGCAGAAACACCGTGCCCGGGCGGATGTTGGCCGTCACCTGCACCCGGGCCTGCACGGCACCGCGGCGTGAGATCACCTCCGCCAGGTTGCCATCGCTGAGGCCATGGCGCTGCGCATCGGCGGGATGCACCTCCAGCAGCGGCTCCGGATGCTGCTTGGCCAGGCGCGCCACATGGGCGGTGCGGGTCATGGTGTGCCAATGGCCGAGGTAGCGGCCCACGGTGAGCACCAGGGGGTAGCGGTCGCACGGCGGTTCCGCCAGGCCGAAGGGCTGCTCCGCCAGCAGACGGGCGCGGCCGTTGGCGGTGGGGAAGCGATGGCCCGGCGGTGCAGCAGGGAAGGGGGCCGTTGTGCCGTAGAGGCGGGCCTGGCCGCCACCGGGGGCGGTGCCGCCGGGGAAGGGCCACTGCTGGGGGCCGTGTTCCGCCAGCAGGCCGTGGCTGAGGCCGCTCATGACGCAGACACGGCCGGCCGTGAGCGCTACGAACTCGGCATACACCTCCGCGGCGGAGCCGTAGCTGAACTGCTCGGCGAAGCCCAGGCGGCGGCCCAGCTCCGCAAAGATCGCCCAGTCGGGCCGGGCCTCGCCGGGGGGCTGCCGGAAGGCGGGGCAGAGGGTGACGCGGCGCTCGGAGTTGGTCATCACGCCGCTCTTCTCGCTCCACTGGGCCGCCGGCAGCAGCAGATGGGCCACCGCCGCGGTTTCGGTGCCGGCGTAGGCCTCGCTGAGCACCACCAGCGGGCAGCGGGCCACCGCCGCCTTCACGCGATCCAGCGAGGGCATGCTCACCAGCGGATTGGTGGCCGCCACCCACCAGAGGCCCAGCTCGCCCCGCTCCATCGCCTCGATCTGATCCCACACCGCCAGGCCTGGGGCCGGAGCGATCGAGCCGGGCGCAAAGCCCCAGTGGCGCTCCACCTCGGCGCGGTGCTCCGGGTTGGCCACGAAGCGATAGCCGGGCAGCAGCTGCGCCAGGCCTCCGGCCTCGCGGCCACCCATGGCATTGGGCTGGCCCGTGAGCGAGAAGGGGCCGGCGCCGATGCGGCCGATCTGGGCGGTGGCCAGATGCAGGTTGATGATCCCGGCCACGGTGGCGGTGCCTTCGCTGCTCTGGTTCACCCCCATCGACCAGAGGCTGAGCACCCCGGCAGCCTCAGCCCACCACTGCGCCAGTTGGCGCAAGTCGGCTTCGGCGATGCCGCAAAGATCACACACCCGTTGCGGCGTCCACTGCTCCCACACCTCCTTGAGCTCGGCGAAGCCCTCGGTGTGGTTGGCAATGAAGCGCTCATCGAGCGCCTGCAGCTCCAGCAGCAGATGGCCGATGCCCTGCAGCAGCACCAGATCAGTACCCGGACGGATCGCCAGATGCAGATCCGCCGGATCGGAGGTGGCCGTGGCACGCGGATCCACCACCACGATCCGCAGAGCCGCTTTCTGTTTGCGCTTGCGCTTGAGCAAACGCTGGAACAGCACCGGATGGCATTCGGCTGTGTTGGTGCCGATCAGTAACACCAGATCTGCGTGGTCGAGGTCGTCGTAACAGCAGGGGGGGCCATCGGAACCGAGGCTGCGGGCATAGCCAGCCACCGCCGAGCTCATGCACAGGCGGGAGTTGGCATCGAAGTTGTTGCTACCCAGGGCCCCCTTCAGGAGCTTGTTGGCCACGTAGTAGTCCTCGGTGAGGAACTGACCGGAGCCGTAGATCGCTAAGCCCTGCGGGCCCTGCTGAGCGAGCGTGGATCGAATCCGAGCCACCAACAAATCAAAAGCCCGCTCCCAGCTGATCGCTGAGAACGGCCGATCGAGGCTCTCGCGCCACAGCGGCGTGGTGAGGCGATTGTGGTGCAGGGTTTCGCCAACCGTGGCGCCCTTCACGCACACTTGCCCCAGCGAAGACGGATGGTGGCGGTCGCCACGGGCCGTCCACTGGGGATCACCGGGATCAGCTGGCGGCTTGAGCTCAAGCCCGCAGCCCACGCCGCAGTAGGGACACTGAGCCCGTGCCACCGCGGAAGCAACATCAGCAGAGGCGGAGGGATTCAGTGCGGCGGCCATCAAAGGAACCATTGCACCAAGGACCAGGTGCCCACACCTGTGACAACCGCTACAAAATGAAGGGCCACGGTTCTCCCGGGCGGTTGCTAAACGTTGGCTGTACTTGAAAAGGCCAAAACCCTGCCGTTACGTAGCTGCCTCCTCAGCGGCGGAAGCAGCCGGCGCATGGGCCGCGACAAAGCTCTGCTCCCCCATCCAGCAGGAGGGAGCTGGCTTGA
>JBJTHL010000017.1:0-7343 GCA_046094445.1 Vulcanococcus sp. | reverse complement strand
GCCCTAGGCCTGCTCAGCCGCCCCCTCAACGATCCAAGGCCCCTGCCGCCCGGCCCCCGCGGCAGCCTGTTCCGCCGGCTGGAGCCGCGGCTGCAGCCCCTCCGCCAAGCGATGACCGAGCTGGCGGAAGGCCAGCCTGGGGGCCTCACGGCCCTCGCTCTCAACTGGTGCCGGGCCCACGGCGCCATGCCGATTCCCGGCTTGCGCCGCCCCGATCAGGTGGAGGTGGCGGCCGCGGCCCTGGGCTGGCGTCTCAGCACCGAGGATCGCCAACGGCTCGACCAGCTGGTGCTGGCCAACGGCGCGCCACGCATGCCGGCCAACCCTTTCCAGAGCGCCTGATCAGAGGGCCTGGGGGGTGCAGGCCGCCATCTCGGGCGAGGGATCCGGGCTGAGCACCACAGGCAGGCGCTCGCGCTCCGTTTCCTCAGCGCTGTCGCCGTGGCGCACCAGGGTGATCACCCGCGGCCGCGGCGGTTCCGGGAGCGCCACAGGGCTGGCCTCCTGCTCAGAGCTGGCATCCCTCTCCGTGCTGGCGGGGCTGTCGCCCTCATCGCAGGCGGTGAGGGCCTCCTGCAGGAGGGAATCAAAAGTGGCCCCAGGCAGACGATGACGGGCAATCTCCAGGAAGGCCCGAGCCAGGGATTCGCCCGCCGCGGCCTTCAGGGCCGGGTTGCTGCGGCGCTGCTCCTGCTCCTCCTCCACCGCACGGATGAACCGCTCGGTCACATCCCGCTTGGTGGCGGCCCGGATGCGGGTTTCCTGCTCCAGCGGGCTCAGCTGCAGCTGCTGTTCCAGCTCCTCGAGGCGGCGGTTGAGGCTGTCGAGCACCTCGCGGGCTTCCTTGCCCACGTGCGCCAGCTGCCCATCCGACAAGCGCGGCAGATCAGCGACGAACACCTTGCCGTGGTCGCGCAGGGTGAGGTAAGTGGGGCGGATCCCCGAGGAACGGTTGGGATAGGCCTCGCGCGGGCGCTGCGGGCGATTCGGGGGGACAGGGCCGGCCGAACTGCGGCGGCGGGTGATGCGATTGCTGTTGCCGAAGGCAGCAGCGCTAGGGGACACGGACATCGACGTACGGATCTCGAACCTATGAACGACAAGCGGTATGGACACAAGCAAGTGACCCGTGGATCACCTGGCTTCACCGGCCAGACCCTAGGTAGGCCAGCCCCCTGGAATCAGGAATTGACGGCGGTCTGATGCAATCTGGCAGCGAGGACGAGGCCGTTCAGTACGGCAATCCCGCCAGGGGCTGCTCACCCGGGGCAGCGCCGGCCTCCACCGCTCCCAGCAGCCAGGCGCGATGGCCGACGGCTTCGCACACCTGCAGGGCCTGAACCACGGCTGCCTCCGGTAGCACCAGGCAGAAACCCACACCCAGGTTGAAGGTGTTCCAGAGATCGGCCTCGGGAACGTCGCCGTGCTCCTGCAACCAACGGAACAGGGCCGGACGCTCCCAGCCGAAGGGGTCGATGCGGGCATGGACCCCCGCCGGCAGGGCCCGCGGCAGGTTCTCGGGCAAGCCACCACCGGTGATGTGCGCCATGCCGTGCAGCTCAACGCCGGCTCCGAGCAGCGCCTGCACCAGCGCGCCATACAGAACAGTGGGCTGCAGAACCGCCTCCAGCAGCGGCAGGCCACCGGGCTCGAGCAGCGTGTCGGCGGTGACGCCGCACGCCTCGAGGATGCGCCGCACCAGGCTGAAGCCGTTGCTGTGCACCCCGCTGCTGGCCACCGCCACGATGCGATCACCGGCCTGCACGCTGCGGCCATCGATCAGCGCGTCCTCCTCCACCACGGCCACACAGAAGCCGGCCAGGTCGTAGCGGCCAGGGGCATAGAAGCCCGGCATCTCGGCGGTTTCGCCGCCCAGCAGGGCACAGCCGCTCTGGCGACAGCCGTCGGCAATGCCCTCCACCACCGTCGCCATGGCCTCCGGCGTGAGCTTGCCGGTGGCGATGTAATCGAGGAAGAACAGGGGCTGGGCGCCGGTGGTGATCACATCGTTCACGCACATCGCCACCAGATCGATGCCAACGCCGTGATGGCGGCCATGGGCCTGGGCCAGCTCCAGCTTGGTGCCCACCCCATCGGTGCCCGACACGAGCAACGGCCGGCGCATCCCGGCCGGCAGGCGGCAGAGACCGCCGAAGCCACCGAGGCCGCCCACCACCTCCGGGCGTCGGGTGGACTCCACGCTGGAGCGGATGCGCTCCACGAAGGCGCGCCCTGCAACCACGTCCACACCAGCTGTGCGGTAATCCATCAACCTGCAGCCGTACGCATGCCCTGATCCTGCCCGAGCGCCCGATCCAGGGTGGACGGAGCCAGGATCGGCACATGCGCTGATCAGAGGGGCTTATCTCCCTCATGACAGCTGCTGATCAGACGAATGCGCTGGCGCGAGGAAAAAGCGCTGTCGTGGCCTTCGATCCGCCATGGCGATTGAAAATACTGATCATTGGCCGGCTCGCGGTTTGTGACCAAAACTACGGAGCACAGCCAGTAACTTTGCTGCGTCGTCAATTCCCGATAGGAACTCCACCGGCAGTTCACTCCAGATCTCTCTTCCATTCCTGGGGCGTTCTCACTGCTGGCGGGCCACATTTTTTCAGTGGCTGCTGCGTTCGCGTAGCGAGTTTCGACTGTTATGCGTCGATTCATCCTCCTGAGCGGCTCCGCCCTCCTGCTCTCCGGCAGCACCGGCCTGTCACCGGCTTTCGCCACCACCGGCCGTGTCGCTCCCGCCCTGAGCACCACCACCACCGAACTGGCCATCCGCGATGTGGTCGAACCGGCGGTGGAGGACGTCCAGCCCCTCAAGCCACCATCCCCTGTGCTGCCGATCGCGGCTCCCAGCAGCGAACCTCGCGTTCGCTCCGTGAGCCGCGGCCAAGCCAGCTGGTACGGCCCCGGCTTCTACGGCAACCGCACCGCCAATGGCGAAGTGTTTCGCCCCGGAACCCTGACCGCCGCCCACCGCACCCTGCCCTTCGGCACCAAGGTGCGGGTCACCAATCTCTGGAACGGCCGCACCGCTGTGGTGCGCATCAACGACCGGGGCCCCTTCCACGGCAGCCGCGTGATCGACCTGGCCCATGGCGCCGCCCGTGAACTCGGTGTGGTGGCCTCCGGTACCGCCAACGTGCGGCTGGAAGTGCTCCAGTGATTCCTTGGGGTGAACCCCCACAGCCCCCGATGCCCACCGGACCCACCGGTGGGCTTTTTTGTGGCCGCCGTAGGGTCGGCGGCTGCCGCGCTGAGTTCACAACGTGCAGGTGCTCCGGAGCCGGGCCGAGCTGCAGCACTGGCGACGCCAGGCCAACCGCGTGCATTTCGTGCCCACCATGGGCGCCCTGCACGCCGGCCACCAGAGCCTGATCCAGCGCGCGGCCAGCGGCGCAGCAGCGCAGGTTCTGGTGAGCGTGTTCGTGAACCCGCTGCAGTTCGGCCCCAGCGAAGACTTCGAGCGCTACCCGCGCAACCTGGAGCGCGATGCCGAACAAGCCGCCGCCGCCGGAGCCGATGCCCTGTTCGCCCCCAGCGTGGCGGAGCTCTATCCCGCAGGCGAAGCGGAACTCACCCGCCTGCAACCGCCCGATTCGCTGCAGCAGGTGCTCTGCGGCCGCCACCGCCCCGGCCACTTCAACGGCGTGGCCACGGTGGTGCTGCGGCTGCTGGGACTGATCCGACCCGATCAGCTGCTGCTGGGGGAGAAGGACTGGCAGCAGCTGGTGATCCTGCGACGGGTGATCCGCGACCTGGGGCTGCCGCTGGCGGTGGTGGGCTGCCCCACCGCGCGCGAGGCCGATGGGCTGGCCCTGAGCTCGCGCAACCGCTACCTCTCGGCCGAGGAACGCCGGCGCGCCAGCGCCCTGCCTCAGGCGCTGATCGCGGCCCGACAGACCTGCCGCAGCGGAGAACCGCTGGCGCCGCTGTGCACCCGGGTGCAGGCCGACCTGGAGGCGGCGGGCCTGGTGGTGGACTATGTGGAAGCCGTGGCGCCCCACACGCTGCAGTCGCGCAGCCACCTGCAGGGGCTCACCCTGCTGGCGGCCGCCGTCCACTGCGGCCCCAGCCGCCTGATCGATCACCAGTTCCTGATGAGCCGCCCACCGATCGTTGCCATCGACGGCCCCGCCGGCGCCGGCAAGAGCACCGTGACCCGCGCCTTCGCCGAACGGCTGGGTCTGATCTATCTCGACACCGGCGCCATGTACCGCGCCGTCACCTGGTTGGTGCAGAGCCGCGGTGTGGATGCCGCCGATGCCGCTGCCGTGGCTCCGCTGCTGGACGACCTGGATCTGCAGCTGAGCACGGCCGCCGCCGGCAGCCAGCGGGTGAGCGTGAACGGGCGCGATGTCACCGAGGCGATCCGCTCACCCGAGGTGACCGGGCAGGTGTCGGTGGTGGCAGCCCACGGCTGCGTGCGCGCCGCCCTTACCCGCCAGCAGCAGGCCATGGGCGAGCGCGGCGGCCTGGTGGCGGAGGGGCGCGACATCGGCACCGCCGTGTTCCCCGGGGCCGAACTGAAGGTGTTTCTCACCGCCAGCGTGGCCGAACGGGCCCGCCGGCGGGCCCTGGATCTACAGCAGCGGGGGTTTGCGGTGCCGCCCCTGGCGGAGCTGGAGGCCCAGATCGCCAAGCGCGATCACCTCGATTCCAGTCGCGAGGTGGCCCCCCTCACCCAGGCCGCCGACGCCGAGGAGCTGATCACCGATGGCCTCGGCATCGAGGCCGTGATCGAACGGCTGCTGGCGCTGTTCCGCGAGCGGGTGCCGAGCGAGGCCTGGCCCGCAGCCGGCGCCTGAACGCGGCTCAGTGCCCCCGCAGGCTCTCCAGCAGTCCGGCACAGGCATCCTCCAGCAGATCGAGCACGTGCTCGAACCCCTGGGCCCCGCCGTAGTAGGGGTCGGGCACCTCGCCGGCCTGGAAGCGGCGGCAATGGCTGGTGATCGGCTCGATCACGGCAAGATCGGCCGCCCCCGGCGCCAGCTCCCGGGCCAGGGAGCGCACGGCCCGCAGATTGTCATCGTCCATCGTGAGGATCCGATCGAAGCTGAGCAGGTCGCCACGATCGATCTGGCGGGCGCGGCTCGGCAGGTGAATCCCCCGGCGCTCTGCCGCCGCCCGCATGCGCCGGTCGGCCGGGTTGCCCACATGCCAACCGCCCGTGCCGGCACTGTCCACCACGAAACGATCCTCCAGCCCCTCACGGGCCAACAGGTGCAGAAACACACCCTCAGCCGCCGGCGAGCGGCAGATGTTGCCGAGGCACACAAACAGCAGGCGTTGCTCGGTCATGGCATCAGGGCTCCAGCCGGCGCAGGGCCAAGCGGGCGCGCAGCTGCACCACCGGCGCCTCCTCAGCGGGATCGTCGCTCAGGCCGCGCAGGGCTTGGCACAACTGCTGCAGAGGAGCGGCCTCCTCGGCCAGGGCCGGGGCCAGGGCCTCCAGCCCAACTGCCACCGCGTAGCGCACCACCCACTCGCCATCGCGGCACCCCTCCACCAGGGCCCGCAGGCAGCGCAGCGCCAACGGTTGGCGCTCCTCAGCCGGCACGGTCTCCAACCGCAGTTGCCCCAGGCCACAGGCGGCCGCCCGCCGCACGCTGGGGCCGATGTCGTTGCCGAGGGCGTCTTCCAGCACCTCCAGGCCGCGCACATCACCGATGCCGGCCAGGGCGCGCACAGCCCAGGCCCTGGCGCCGTAGTTGGTGCCGTCGATGTTGGCCAGGATCGTGTCCACCGCCGGGGTGCCGATGGCGATCAGGCCATCCACCGCCGCCACGGCGGCACCGGGGTTGTTGAAACCCAGCACCTCCACCAGGCAGGCGGCCCCCTCGGGATGGGCTGCGGCCGCCAGGGCCTGGGTGGCCTGCAGCAGACCGAGGGCGCTGTCGGCCCGCTGCACCGCGTGCACCAGGTCGGCCACCGACACGGGCTGGGCTGGGGGAGAGATCGTCACGGCGAGGGGGAGCGGGCGTTCACAGGGCGGTGGCGGGCCGAGCATGCCAGAGCCTCAGGCTCAGAGCAGGGCGTCCATGGCGGCCAAGACGGCCTCTGTGCTGGCGCTGAGGGCGCCGGCGGGCGCACTGGCGTTCTCCACCAGGCCGCGCAGGGCGATCAGCTTGAGACTGTTCTCGGCCAGGGTGGCGGCAATCGGCTGCAACGCCGGACGCCAGCCGGCGGCGCCGAGATCCATCAGGGCGGCTCGACGCACCTGCAACTGCTGGTGCTGCAGCAACACCACCAGCTGCTGACCCCAGCGGGCCTCACCGGTGAGCTGCAGCAGGGCGCGGCAGGCGGCACTGCGGATCAGGGGCCGCTCATGCTCCACAAACGGCTGAATCACCGCCGGCACCGCGGCGCCGCCCACGCCGATCTCCCCCAGGGCCTCCAGCAACGCCTCGCAGGGTTCCTGCAGCCGCGGCGTGCCGGGCTGCAGGGCCCCTGCCACCGCCGGCCCACTGGCCAGGCGGCGGCAGAGGGGGTCCACCGCAACGCTGGCCCGCAGGTCGCCCAGGGCACGGGCGGCGGCTTCGCGCAGGCCGTGGTCGTCGTCCTCGAGGGTGGCCAGCAGATCGGGGATGGCCGCTGCAGCCGGTGAGCCGAGCTTGCCGAGGGCCCGTGCGGCATTGCGGGCCACCGCGTTCTCCTCCACACCGGCCCCCGGATCCCTGGGCCGGCGCTGACGCAGGGCCTCCTGCAGCAGCGGCACCGCCTCGGGATGGCGGCTGCGATTGCGGCCCAGCCACCAGGCCGCGTAGTACTGGGCGGAGGGGTCCTGGGTTAGACGCAGCCGCCGCAGGGCCTCCTCCTCAGTGATGGGCTCACCGCCGTTGGCGCCTTCGCCGTCGCTGCCGCTGCCGCTCATCGTCTGCAGGCTGCTGTTCTGCCGAGGATTCGATACTGCCATCACCGGGTCCCCTGACGAAGGCCACCGCCACCGGCAGCAACAAAAAAGCCCCCCTTGCGGGAGGCTCGTGCACATCGGTTCGGAACCTTGCTGGTCCCGCCAACGGGATCAGACCAGAGCGGCGATCGCGTAGTCGATGTAGTTGTTGGCGATCACGCCGGCGTCGCCGGAGATGCCGTGGTTGGCCTTGATGTAGTTCAGGGCCTCCACGTACCAGGAGGGGGAGAGTTCGAAGGCGCGGTTGATCTCGTCGAGACCGGCGATCAGGTACTCATCCATGGGGCCGGTGCCACCAGCAACCAGGCAGTAGGTCACCTGACGCAGGTAGCAGCCGATGTCACGGGCACACTTGGCCTTGCCGCGGGCGTCGGAGGCGTAATTGCTGCCCTGCATCTGGGTGGTGTAGGGGAACTTGGTGTAA
>JBJTHL010000016.1:0-5398 GCA_046094445.1 Vulcanococcus sp. | reverse complement strand
GAGTCGTGTCGGCCTACGGAGGGTCAGACCTGAACTTCTGGGGTTCCCTGGATCATCACAGCCTTACGGGATGATGGCGCCATGACGAGCGCCTCAGCCCCCTCCTCCTCCTCTCCCACCCCGGCGCTGCTGGTGCTGGCCGATGGCCTGGTGCTGCGCGGTGAAGCCTTCGGTGCCAGCGGCACCGCCATCGGCGAGGTGGTGTTCAACACCGGCATGACCGGCTACCAGGAGGTGATGACCGATCCCAGCTACTCCGGTCAGCTGGTGACCTTTACCTACCCGGAGCTGGGCAATACCGGCGTGAACGCCGCCGATCAGGAGGCTGACGCCCCCCATGTGCGCGGTGTGATCGCCAGACAGCTGGTCCCGCAGCCCAGCAGCTGGCGCTGTGAGCAGACCCTGGAGTCGTGGCTGCAGCAGCACCGGGTGGTGGGCATCGCCGGCATCGATACTCGAGCTCTGGTCCGCCATTTGCGGGAGGGCGGTGCCATCAACGGTGCCATCAGCAGCGATGGCACCAGCCCCCAGGCCCTGCTCGAGCAGGTGCGATCGGCCCCTTCGATGGCCGGGTTGAACCTGGCGGAGCGGGTCAGCACGGCGACGCCTTACAGCTGGAGCGCCCCTTGCCCCGCCGCCTTCGATCAACGGCTGCAGAGCCGACCCGAGCGCCCCTACCGCGTGGTGGCGATTGATTTCGGCATCAAGCGCGCCATCCTTGAGCGCCTGGTGGCCCACGGCTGTGCGGTGGAGGTGCTGCCCGCCGATGCCGGTGTGGAGCAGGTGCTGGCCCTTGAGCCCGAGGGTGTGTTTCTCTCCAACGGTCCCGGTGATCCGGCGGCCGTGAGCAGCGGCATCAGCCTCGCCCGCGCCCTCGTGCAGCAGCAGAACCTGCCCGTGTTCGGCATCTGCCTGGGCCATCAGATTTTGGGGCTGGCCCTGGGTGGCAGCACCTACAAGCTGGGCTATGGCCACCGCGGCCTCAATCACCCCTGCGGCAGCACCGGCGTGGTGGAGATCACCAGCCAGAACCACGGCTTTGCCCTGGATGCCGCATCGCTCCCCGCCGATGCGGTGGAGGTGACCCACGTGAACCTCAACGACCGCACCGTGGCGGCCCTGGCCCATCGCCTCAAGCCGATCTTCGGCGTGCAGTACCACCCCGAAGCCAGCCCCGGTCCCCACGACGCCGATCACCACTTCGCCCGCTTCGCTGCGCTGATGGCGGAACGCCGCCGCTGATCCACCGCGGTGGGGTGGTTCCGCTTTCGGCCACCGTCACTACACTTCGATCGCCCTCGAGCGCGGAGGCCTGGAGCCATCTCTGAACTGCAGCGATTGACCGTCTCCCTGCGCGGCGGCTTCCACCAGCAGGACGGCTGCCTGCTGTTCAGCTTCACCGGCCAGCTGGACGCCTACTCCGACAAGCAATTCCTCGCCTTCATCGAGGATCACCTCACCAGCACCCCGCAAGCGCTGGTGATCGATCTCACCAAGATCGATTTCCTGGATTCCTCCGGACTGGGAGCCCTGGTGCAGCTGGCCAAGCAGCGCCAGGATCAGGGCCTCCCCTTCCGGCTGGTGGGTAATCCCCGCATCGTGCAGACAGTGAAACTGGTGAGGCTTGAGGCGTTTCTCCATCTCCAGCCCGATCTCAACAGCGCCCTCGGCTCCATCGCCGCCTGAGCCGCCGCCAGCCCCGGCCCTCTGGCAGGCCGATCCGGCTGCGGTGGACCAGGCCGATCAGCTCGGCCCGCTGCAGCTGGCATGGTTGGGTGATGCCGTGTGGGAACTGCATCAGCGGATGCGCCACTGCCGCCGGCCTGGCCGCAGCGCCGACCTGCATCGTGCGGTTGTGGCTGAGGTCTGCGCCGATGCCCAGGCGGCCGCCCTCGATCGGCTGGAGCAGGCCGGTGCCCTCAACGCCGAAGAACTGGAGCTGGTGCGCAAGGGCCGCAACCGCGCCGGCCGCGGACCGCGTCGCGGCGAGTCGGCGCTCTATGGCAGGGCGACGGGATTTGAGACAATGGTGGGCTGGCTGTTTCTGCGCAACCCCAGCCGCCTCGCCCAGCTGCTGGCACGCCTTGACGACGCCGACTGAATAACTCCATCGCCCGTTTTCCATGAGCCCTCGATTCGATCGCCGCCGCGAGCAGGGGGGCGGTGCCGGTGCCGGCTCCGGCGCCGGTGGAGGCCAGACCGGCCGGCCCTACCGGGGTGCTCGCCCCCTGCCTGGCCGTGGCGGAGCCCGCCCCGCCTTCAAACCCCGCGGTGAATGGCGTCCTGATGGGGCCGAGCGTCCGGACGGTGCCCGCCCCGAGCGGCGTGCCTTCGGGCGCCGGCCCGAGGGAGGGCAGTTCGCGGATCGCCGACCCGGACGTGGTGACGATCGCCGTCCGGGTGGTGAACGCCGATTTGACGACCGGCGTCCCGAGGGACGGCGCTTTGACGAGCGCCGCTTTGAAGGCCGTCGTCCCGATGGCCCCCGCGGCGAGGGCCGCCCAGGGGGGGAGGGCCGCTTCTCCGATAGCCGCCGCCCGCAGGGGCGTCGGCCGTTCTCCAGCGGCGGTGCCGAAGGGCGCCCGCCCTTCCGGGCTGGCCGCCCCCTCGGCAGGCCGTCGGTGCGGCCGATCGTGGTGGAAGCCCCGGCGGCTCCGGAGGCCGAACGCTTCAACGCCGGCCCGGCCGATGATCTGATCTGGGGGCGTCACGCCACCCAGGCTGCCCTGGAGAGCGGCCGGCCGATCCACCGCATCTGGTGCACGCCGGAGCTGCGTTTCCAGCCTCGCTTCCTGCAGTTGCTGCGAGAGGCCAAGGCCTCCGGGGTGCTGGTGGAGGAGGTCACCTGGGCACGGCTGGGGCAGCTCACCGATGGCGCCGTCCATCAGGGCATCGTGTTGCAGGCCGCCGCGGCCGATACCCTCGATCTGGGCAGCCTGATCGACGGTTGCCGCCAGCTGGGGGAGGCGCCACTGCTGCTGGCCCTGGATGGCGTTACCGACCCCCACAACCTTGGGGCGATCGTGCGCAGCGCTGAAGCCCTCGGCGCCCATGGCCTGGTGCTGCCGCAGCGCCGCAGTGCCGGCCTCACCGGTTCGGTGGCCAAGGTGGCCGCCGGAGCCCTCGAGCACCTGCCGGTGGCGCGGGTGGTCAATCTCAACCGCTCGCTCGAGACCCTCAAGCAGGAGGGCTACCGCGTGGTGGGCCTGGCTGGCGAGGGCAGCATTTCCCTCAGCGAAGCCGACCTGGATGGCCCGCTGGTGATTGTCACCGGCTCGGAGGGTTCGGGGCTGTCGATGCTCACGCGCAAGCACTGCGATCAATTGGTGCGCATTCCGCTGCGGGGCACCACCCCGAGCCTCAACGCCTCGGTGGCCACGGCGATGGTGCTCTTTGAGGTGGCCCGTCGCGGTTGGATGAAGCAGATCACAGGCACCGCTCCAGCGCCACCGATTCAGCGTCCACAGCTGCGTGCTCCCGCCCTGCAGCCCACCCCGGTGGACGCCGAGGCTGGCGAAACCGACCCTGCCGTTTCCGCCGCCGCCGACCTGCTCGATGCTGTTGAGCCTTTGGAGGCTGCAGCGGTTGAGCCCCCCGCGGCGGAGCTCATCGGGCTTGAACCCCTGGCCCCAGCCGACTCGGAGGCTCAGCAGCAGCCCGAACCCCAGCAGGAGACTCCCGCGCTGGAGCTGGGCCTCAATCCGGCCGAGCTCCTGCCCTTTCAGGCTGACATTCAGCTCTGAGGGCAAGCAAAAGCCCGGCCGACGGCCACAATGGCGTTACAACCATCAGCCCCGATGAGCAGCCTGATCCAGCCCATCCGCAGCGTGGCCAACGGGCTGGGGCTGGCCTGGTGGGCGCGGGTTGAAACCCGGACGCCGGACGTCACCTACTGGTTCGGGCCCTACGTGCGCCGCCAGAGCCTGGAGGAGGCCCTGCCTCCCTTTCTGGCGGACCTGCGCAGTGAGGGGGTTGGCGAGCTCAACCACTCCGTGCTGCGCACCCGTCGCGGTGAGCCGTTCACCATCTGCGCCGAACCGGGTGACGCCGCCTGAAGGCGCTGGGGTCGACTGATAGCGTCGACCCCAGCAGCAGTCCAGAGGTTGATGGGTATCGCCGCATGGCGTGAGCAGCTCAGTCGCGGCGAGGTGTCCGCCCGCGAGCTCACCGATCATCACCTCAGCCGCATCGCCGCGGTGGAGCCCACCGTCCACGCCTTCCTGGAGGTAACGGCGCAGCGGGCCCGTGCTGATGCCGACCGCATCGACGCCCTGCGCGCCGCCGGTGAGCCCCTGCCGCCCCTGGCCGGTGTGCCCCTGGCCATCAAGGACAACCTCTGCACCAAGGGGATCGCCACCACCTGCTCCAGCCGCATGCTGGAAGGGTTCGTGCCCCCCTACGAATCCACCGTCACCGAGCGGCTGTGGGGCTCCGGTGCCGTCTTGCTGGGCAAGACCAATCTCGATGAGTTCGCCATGGGCAGCTCCACCGAGACCTCCTATTTCGGCCCCAGCCGCAACCCCTGGAACCCGGAGAAGGTGCCGGGCGGCAGCTCCGGCGGCAGTGCCGCCGCGGTGGCGGCCGGCGAGTGCGTGGCCTCCCTGGGTTCAGACACCGGTGGCTCGATCCGCCAGCCCGCCGCCTTCTGCGGGGTTGTGGGTCTGAAGCCCACCTATGGCCGTGTGAGCCGTTACGGCCTGGTGGCCTTCGCCAGCTCCCTCGATCAGGTGGGCCCGTTCACCGCCAATGTGGCCGATGCCGCCGAGCTCCTGCAGGTGATCGCCGGTGCCGACCCGCGCGATTCCACCTGCCTCACGGCCCCCGTGCCCGACTACCGCGCCGCCCTGCAGCAGCCGGTGGCCGGCCTGAAGGTGGGCATCGTGCGTGAGTGCTTCGAGGCGGAGGGTCTCGATCCCCAGGTGAAGGCGTCGGTGATGGCCGCAGCCGCCCAGCTCGAGGCCCTGGGCTGTGAGCTGGTGGAGGTGAGCTGCCCCCGCTTCAACGATGGCATCGCCACGTATTACGTGATCGCCCCCTCGGAAGCCTCGGCCAACCTGGCCCGCTACGACGGTGTGAAATACGGCTACCGCGCCGAGGAGGCCGCCAGCCTGGCGGAGATGACCGCCCGGAGTCGCGCCGAGGGCTTCGGTGCCGAGGTGCAGCGCCGCATCCTGATCGGCACGTATGCCCTTTCTGCGGGCTACGTGGATGCCTACTACAAGAAAGCCCAGCAGGTGCGCACCCTGATCCGCCGCGATTTCGATCGCGCCTTCGGGGCGGTGGATGTGCTGCTCACCCCCACGTCCCCCACCACCGCGTTCGGCTTCGGCGCCCACAGCGAGGATCCGCTGGCGATGTACCTGGCCGACCTGCTCACCATTCCCGCCAACATGGCGGG
>JBJTHL010000015.1:0-6008 GCA_046094445.1 Vulcanococcus sp. | reverse complement strand
GGATCTGCAGGTTGCCGGGTCCTTCGCGGAACCCCAGGTGCTGGCCACGGTGCGGCAGCCCGCCAACCCCCTCTTCGGCCCCGTGGCGGCTGCCCTGCGCTGGCGGCCGGGGCTGCTGCGGCTCGAGCGGTTCACGGCACCAGGGGCTGCAGCGGCAGTCGGCGCGGCGCCAGCTGCAGCAGCCAGCGCCGCTGCTGCCAATTGGCCTGGAGGCCCAGGCGCAGGCTGCCCCCAGCCTGGGGCTGCACCTCGGCGGCCACGCTGAGGTCGCGCCGATGCAGCTGCAGGCGGGCATCACCGCTCAGCCTGAGGGGCAGGGAACCGCCACGGGCCGGATGCAGCAGCACCCGAGCCGGATTCTGCAAACGGATCACCAGACCGAGCCGCGGCGGCTCACGCCCGGGTGCCATCGGGCCCAACGCCCAGTAGGCACCGCGGCTGTTGGCGCGCAACTGCACCTGGGCATCACGCACCGTGATCTGCAGCACCCAGGCCCGCTCCAACAGGCTGCGCAGCGGATCGAGCTGGAGCGAAACAGCCGCCGCCGTGAGGCTGGAGGGGTTGTCAGCGCCAGGGCGGAAGCGGCTGGGCCCGACCGCCAGGCCCAGGGGACGCAGGCCGGCGTAGGCCCCGAGCTGCAGCGGATGGCCCCTCACCCGCCCCACCAACAGCTCCAGCCGGGGCCTGAGGCCGGTGTAGGCCCGCTCCGCGAGCCGATCCAGGGAGGCCCAGACCAGCCCGCCGCAGCCAGCAGCAAGCGCCAGTGCCGTGAGCAGCGGCCTAGGAGCGCGTCTCAGTGGGCGGCTCGCGGGCGGCGTGGCAGGCAGTGGCTGGGGAGGCCGCAATATAAGGGCCATTCCCGGTTGTTCCGATCTCCATGCCCGCTGATCCGCTGCTGCTCAAGGCCGGCATCTGGCTGGGGATCGCCAGTGGCGTGCTGCTGGTGCTGATGGTGCTGGGCTTTGCCCTGCGCTGGGGGATCCGCTTCCGCCTGGTGGGGATCACCAGCTTCACGGTGCTGCTCTCGCTCTCCTGCCTGGCCTTTGCGGTGAGCTATGCGCCGCGGAAGCTGGTGGAGGGAGCGGTGAGTGTGCCGGTGGTGTTCGACAACGGCGGCGATTTGGTGATCGCGGCAGCCCCTGCCGATCTAGACCCATCGGCCCTCAAGCCCTCCGTGGAGCAGGTGGCGCTGAACCTGCGCGGCAGCGGCCGCCACGGCGACAACGGCCTGGTGCATGTGCGCCTGCGCCGGGTGGAACCCCAGGGGGCCGGCATCGACAGGCCCGTGATCCTGGCTGAAGCCAACCGCAGCCTGCGGGACGGCACTGTGACCGTGTTGCCCTGAGCCGGAAGGAGGCCGCCGTGCCACCACCCCTGCTGCCCTTGCCACGGCAGTTCCAGCGCGAACAGGCCGCGTTGCAGGCGGCCGGCGTGCAGCGCTGGGAGCAACTGGCGGCCCTGAGCGATCAGGAGCTGCGTCAGCTGGCCCGCGGCGGGGCCCTGGAGCGGCAGCTGCGCAAGCTGCGAGGGCAGGCGCAACTGGTGAGCGAACTGGGGCTCGAGCCCCATGAAGCGGCGTTGCTGCTCTACGCCGGCATCGCCAGCAGCCGCGGCCTGGCGGAGGCCTCACCGCTGCAACTGCTGCAACAGCTGGGACGGCTGGAGCGCACCCTCACGGGACTGGCTCCGGCGCGGATCAACGCCGCCCTGGTGCGCCAGTGGATTCAGCGGGCCCAGCAGCAGCAACGCCAGGTGGGGTCAGGCGGTCGCTCCCCGAACTGACCCCAACGGTGGCACCAGCACACCACCACAGCCCTCAAATGGTGAGACATCCCATGGCCTGCCCGCCATGCGCCACCTCAACAACCCAGCGTCCCGCGCCGGGATCGGCGCCCTGGCCCTGCTGCTCAGCGGCCTCGCCAGCCTGGGCCCGCAGCCGGCAAGGGCCCAATCGAGCCTGCTGGACTCCGTGAAGCAGAACCCCCAGCGGGCCCGGGCCCTCTGCGGCGAGCTGAAGGCGCTGAATGGGCAGGGGCTCTCGTACACCTCCCCGCAGGCCCTCAGGCAGGTCGCGGCCAGCCAGGGGCTGAGCAACACCGATGCCGAGATCCTGTCCACCTACGTGGTGGGCCTGTATTGCCCTGACGTGCGTTGAGCCCAAGCCCAACGCCGCCTGAAGCCGCCGCTGTGGTCGTCCGCGACGGCCAGGTGGCCATGGCCGACGGCTGCAGCCTGGCCCACCGGCTGTGGCACCCCGCAGGCGATGGGCCTTGGCCGGTACTGCTGATGCGCCAGCCCTACGGCCGGGCGATCGCCTCCACCGTGACCTACGCCCATCCGCGCTGGTACGCCAGCCACGGCTTCGCCGTCCTGGTGCAGGACGTGCGCGGGCGAGGCGATTCCAATGGCCACTTCGGCGGTTTCGCCCAGGAGGCAGCCGATGGCGACCGCACCCTGCTCTGGCTGCGCCAGCAGCCGTGGTGCAACGGCCGCATCGGCACCTACGGGTTTTCCTATCAGGGGCTGAGCCAGCTGCTGTGGGGAGGGGACGCACCGCTGCCCGATGCCATGGCCCCCGCCATGGCCGGGCTGAGCGAACGGCTGCACTGGGCCAGCGAGGGGGGAGCCCACTGGTGGGCCCTGGGAGTGGCCTGGGCCCTGCAGCTGGCTGCCCAGGGCTGCCGGCGCCGCGGCGATGACCACGGCTGGCACCGCATTCGCCGCAGCCTCGACGACGGCAGCTTTCTGCAGCAGGGAGCGGCGCTGCTGCAGGAGCTCGACCCCGACGGCATGGGCCTGGGCTGGCTGCGGAACGATGCAGCCGACAGCGAGGGCTGGCGCCACCATGACCCGCCGCAGGCCCTCTGGCGCCAACCGATGCTGGTGATCGGGGGCTGGTACGACCCCCATCTGCTGGGGGTGCTCGACCTCTGGCGCCGCTGCGAGGCCGCCGGCGGCCGCCCGGTGCTGCGAATCGGGGCCTGGAGCCATCTGCACTGGCAGGGGGGCATCGACCGGCTGCAGCTGGCCTTTTTTCAGCGTCGATTGCAGGGGGCTCCAGGGGCCGCAGAGGCGCCGGCGGCACTGCTGCAGGATCTGCGCAGCGGCCGCTGGCTGGCCCGTTCGCCGCGCCAGGGATCCGGGCAGCGCTGGGGACTGGCCAGCGGCGGCCTGGCGGCCGTGGATGCCTGGGAGGGACGCCTGGAGAGCAGCAGCGGCGGCAGCCTGGAGCTGGTGCACGACCCCTGGCGCCCCCTGCCGGGCCGCGGCGGCCACCTCGGCCTGGATGCCGGCCCCAGCCAGCGGGCCGACCTCGACGCCCGCTGCGATGTGGCCTGCTTTAACAGCGCGGTGCTGCAGCGCCCGCTGGAACTGCTGGGCCGGCCAGTGCTCAGCCTCATGGCGGCGGCCGACCAGCCCGGCTTCGACCTGTGCGTGGCCCTCTCGGTGGTGGAGACCAGCGGCGCGGTGCAGCAGCTCAGCACCGGCGTTGCCAGGTTCCGGGGTGAGGGCTGCCGCCAGCTGGAACCGCGCCAGGTGCGGCTGCAGCCGTTGCTGGCCTGCCTGCAGCCGGGGGAGCGGCTGCGGCTGTCCATCGGCCTGGCGGCCTGGCCGCAGATCGCCGTGAACCCAGGCGACGGCAGCCTGCCGATGGGCCCGGCGGGTCCGCAGCACCGGGTGATCAGCGTGCAGCTGGAACTGGCACAGGCCAGCCTCTGCATGCACGCGATGGTTGGGGCAAACTGAGCCGACTCCAGCCACGCCGCAATGCAGCGCCGCCTGCGTCCTGCCCTCACCAGCCTGAGCCTGGGAGCCGCTCTGCTGTTCGGCGGCGGTACAGCCTCCACCCTGATGCCGGCCGGTTCCGCCCGGGCCCAGGCCCCCGCGGCCGGCACCAGCGCCCCAGGCCCCGTGCTCAGCATCGAGCAGGCCCGCCTTGCAGCCCAGCGCATCCTGGAGGCCCAGAAGGCCGGGGATGCCAATGCCCGCTACGCCCAGTTCAGCGATGAACTGCAGGCCGTGAGCAGCCCATCGATGGTCCAGGCCACGATGCGCAGTCAGCCGAAGGTGCTGAGCTACGAACTGCTCAGCGTGCGCAGCGGCGTGAGCACCTCCACCGTTGAGGCGGAACTCACCACCACCGCCGGCAAACGCACGGTGTTCATCGTGCTCAACGTCCAGGGCCGGATCGCACGGTTCTATGTGGACCGCGCCGATGACCCCAGCAGCAAGGTGGCGGCGCAGTTCATGCAGGCCATCAGCGGCGGCCAGTTCATCACCGCCCACAGCTTCCTGAGCCCCCAGTTCCAGAAAGACATCACGCCCCAGGCCCTGCAGGCCAAGTGGCTCAACCTGCAGCGGATCACCGGCTCGTTCATGAAGCTGGGCCGCGTGGTGGAGGCCGAGAGCAACCCCGATGGCCGGCTGGTGTTGGTGAACGTGCAGTTCAACCGCCTCAGCGACAATGTGTTCGTGATCCTCAACACCAGCAATCAGGTGACCGGCGTGGATTTCCCGGCCGAACCGAACGCCCCGCAACCGGCGCGCTGAGCGCCGATTCCCGCCGTGTCAATCGGCACGGTGGAGCCGAGAAAGCCGGTTAGGCTCCCATCCACGCATTTGCGCTCGAATCTGTGCTGGCTCAGCTCGACTGGATGGTGGACGATGCACAGCGCCTGGCGGAGTGCCGGCACGACCACCCCTTCGCGGTGCTCGGCCCCCAACCCCTCGACGACGGCGGCTGGGTGGTGCGGGTGTGGATGCCCGAGGCCGAACGGGTTGAACTGATGACCGGGGGCCACGCCACGTCGATGGCGACCCCGCACCACCCCTGGATCTTCGAGGCGGAACTGCCCCACGACCCCGGCAGCGGCTACCAGGTGCATGTGCTGCGCGGCGGCATCGAGCACGTGGCCCACGACCCCTGGGCCTTCCGTGAGGAATGGATGGGCGAGCTGGATCGCCACCTGTTCGCCGAGGGCAACCACCACCACATCTGGGAGCGCATGGGCGCCCATGTGGTGACCCGCAACGGCGTGGCCGGGGTGATGTTCTGCCTGTGGGCCCCCAACGCCCGCAGCGTGTCGGTGCTGGGCAACTTCAACGGCTGGGATGGGCGCCACCATCCGATGCAGTCGCGGCTGGGGGGCTGCTGGGAGTTGTTCGTGCCGGGGCTCAAGCCCGGTGAGATTTACAAATACGAAGTGCGCACCCAGGCGGGGCACTGCTACCAGAAGGCCGACCCCTACGGCTTCCGCCACGAGGTGCGCCCCAACCACGGCTCCGTGGTGGAGCCCCTGGCGGGCTACAGCTGGGCCGACGGCAGCTGGATGCAGGAGCGCGACAGCCGCAACCCCCTGGACCAGCCCATCGCGGTGTACGAGATGCACCTGGGCAGCTGGATGCACGCCGCGGCCGACCAGCCCTACATCGAACCCGACGGCACGCCACGCCCGCCGGTGCCCGCCGCCGACCTCAAACCCGGCGCCCGCCTGCTCACCTACCCGGAGCTCGCCGATCGGGTGATCCCCTACGTGAAGGCCCGCGGCTTCACCCACATCGAACTGATGCCCCTGTCGGAGCACCCCTTCGATGGCTCCTGGGGCTATCAGGTGACGGGCTGGTATGCCCCCACCAGTCGGCACGGCACCCCGGAGGAATTCCGAGCCTTCGTGGACCGTTGCCACGCCGAAGGGATCGGTGTGATCCTCGACTGGGTGCCTGGACACTTTCCGAAGGATGCCCATGGCTTGGCCTTCTTTGATGGCACCCACCTCTATGAACACGGTGACCCGCGCATTGGCGAGCACAAGGAATGGGGCACCCTGATTTTCAACTACAGCCGCAACGAGGTACGGAACTTCCTCGTGGCCAACCTGGTGTATTGGTTCGAAGAATTTCACATCGATGGCATCCGGGTGGATGCTGTGGCTTCCATGCTCTATCGCGACTATCTGCGCCCCGATGGCGAGTGGATTGCCAATGAACATGGCGGCAGGGAAAACACG
>JBJTHL010000014.1:0-22205 GCA_046094445.1 Vulcanococcus sp. | reverse complement strand
CGCCTGCGCATGAACACCGTGACCCGCCAGGACGGCGTGAAGGAGAAGCGGGCCGAGCTCACCCTGGCCCGCCTGCATCCGCTCGCCGGCGGCGGCGCCGGCCAGCCGGTGGCTGCAGCGGCGCCAATGAGGGCCCCCGCTCAGGCACCGGCGCCGACCCCTGGCCGGGGCCCCGGGCCCGCACCCTGCTGGAGCGTCGCCTGGCGGCCTGTGTGGCCCTCAGCCCGCAGACCTCGCTCTACCACTGGCAAGGCCAGCTGGAGTGCAGCAGCGAGGTGCGGCTGCTGATCAAGACCGACGCCACCCGCCTGGAGGAGCTGGAGCAGCTCGTGCACACGCTGCACAGCTACGACACGCCGATGTGGCTGCATTGGCCCGCCAGCGCCGCCGAGCCCTACGGCCTGTGGCTGGCGGAGGCCTGCGGCGGTTAAGCGTGGATGGCGCCCAGGTGGCTGGCGGCCAGCTGGCGCAGATCCGCCTGGGGGCGAGGACCCAGCTGGGTCACCACCTGGCCGGCGCAGAGGGAGCCGAGGCGACCGCAGGCCTCCACACTCTGGCCCTGGGTGTAGGCGTGCAGGAACCCGGCGGCGTAGAGGTCGCCGGCGCCGGTGGTGTCCACCAGGGGGCCCAGCTTGAACGGCTCGATGCTGTGGGTGCCGCTGCCATTGAGGATCACGGAGCCCTGTTCGCTGCGGGTGAGGGCAGCGATGCGGCAGCGGCCGCGCACCTGATCGGCGGCCTCCTCGAAGCCGTTGGCCTTGTAGAGGGAGGTGATCTCCATTTCATTGGCAAACAGGATGTCCACGTGGCCATCCACCAGCTCCTGGAAGCTGTCGCGGTGGCGCTCCACGCAGAAGGCATCGGAGAGGCTCAGGGCTACTTCGGCGCCATGGGCCCGGGCCACGTCCGCGGCGGCGATGAAGGCCCGCTTGGCCTCATCGCTGTCCCACAGGTAGCCCTCCAGGTAGAGCACCTTGGCCTGGGCCACCATCTCCAGGTCCAGATCGCCGGGGTCAAGGCCCACGGAGGCACCGAGGTAGGTGCACATCGTGCGCTGGGCGTCGGGCGTCACCAGGATCAGGCCGCGGGCCGTGGAGGGACCGCTGCGGGCGGCGGGGGTCTCGAAGCGGGCGCCGACGCTGCGGATGTCGTGGGCAAAGATGCCGCCCAGCTGGTCATCGCGCACGCGGCCGATGAAGCCGGCGCGGCCCCCCAGCTGGGCGATGCCCGCCAGGGTGTTGGCGGCGGAGCCGCCGGAGGTTTCCAGGCCGGGGCCGACCCCGGCATAGAGCCGCTCGGCCTGGTGCTCATCGACCAAGGCCATGGTGCCTTTGGTCAGCCCGAAGTTGTCGAGCTGGTCATCGTCGGCCTGCACCAGCACATCCACGATGGCATTGCCGATGCCGACGACATCAAGGGTCTTGGCGCTCATGGCGGGCAGGGCAATGGATGGGTTAGGGGTGTGAAGGCGCCTGGCGTGCGCCAGGCCCGCGGGGTTCAGACGCTCAGCAGCGCCCGCTTCGGACCGTGGATCGGATCCTCCACCACGATCGTCTGATCGCGATCGGCCCCGAGCGACACGATGGCGATCGGCACCTCCATCAGATCCGCCAGGAAGCGGAGGTAGCTCATGGCGGTGGGGGGAAGGTCCTCCAGGCTGCGGCAGTCGGCCGTGGAGGTCTGCCAGCCGGGCAGGGTTTCAAAGATCGGCTGGCAGCGGGCGAAGTCCTCAGCGGAGCTGGGGAAGTGCTCGATGCGCTGGCCGTCCAGCTCGTAGGCCACACACACCTGGATGGCGTCGAGCTCATCGAGCACGTCGAGCTTGGTGATGGCCAGGCAATCCAGGCCGTTGACCTCCACGGCGTAACGGCCGATCACGCCATCGAACCAGCCGCAGCGGCGGCGGCGGCCCGTGGTGGTGCCGTACTCACCGCCGCGATCGCAGAGGTGATCGTTGAGGCTGCCCTCCAGTTCGGTGGGGAAGGGGCCTTCGCCCACACGGGTGGTGTAGGCCTTGGCCACGCCGATCACCCGGTCGATCAGAGTGGTGCCCACGCCGGCGCCGATGCAGGCGCCACCGCTCACCGGGTTGGAGGAGGTGACGTACGGATAGGTGCCGTGGTCGAGGTCGAGCAGGGTGCCCTGGGCTCCCTCAAACAGGATGTTCTTGCGGGCCCGGGCGGCCTGGTGGATCGCCCGGGTGCAGTCCACCACGTGGGGAGCCAGCCGTTGGCCGTAGGCCACGTACTCGGCCACCACCGCTTCGAAATCCAGCGGTTCCAGGCCGTAGAGCTTCTGCAGAATTTCATTCTTCTCTGCCAGCACACCGGCCAGGCGATCCCGCAGGCGGGCCTCATCGAGGATGTCGATGATGCGGATGCCGTTGCGTTCGGATTTATCGGCGTAGGTGGGGCCGATCCCGCGGCCGGTGGTGCCGATGCGGCGGTCGCCGCGCCGCTGTTCCATCGCCTGGTCCAGCAGGCGGTGGTAGGGCATGGTCACATGGGCGGTGGAGGCCAGCCGCAGGCCATCCACGGCGATGTCGTTCTCGCCGAGCATGTCGAGCTCGCCGATCATCACCTTGGGGTCCACCACGGTGCCGGAGCCGATCAGGCACACGGTGTCCGGGTAAAGGATGCCCGAGGGGATCAGGTGCAGCTTCAGCACCTTGTCGTCCACCACGATGGTGTGACCGGCGTTCACACCACCCTGGTAACGCACCACCACATCGGCGGAGCGACTCAGGAGATCGGTGATCTTGCCCTTCCCCTCGTCACCCCACTGCGCACCGATGACGACGACGTTGGCCAAGGACACAGCGGCCCGCAGCCGCTTCTAAGCACAAACAATGAGGATCTCAGATCGGGTGACCACCCGTCAAAGCTTTGGCGGCCGGTGCGGTGGTTTGCCACAAAAAAAGGCCCCGGATGGGGCCCTGGGGGCGGGGTGGGATCCGCGTGGAATTCAGGCGCCGCGGGTGGCGGCGGTTTCGGCTTTCTTGAGCTCCTTGCCCAGGCGCTCCCGCAGGGCATCAGGCACCGGGCGGTTGGGGTAGTTGGCGTAGTGGCCCGCCAGCGAGTTGAGCGCGGTCTGCATGGTGGTGAACGAGGCGCTGCCGTTCACCTTGCTCTGGGGCCGGTAGCGGGCCATGTAGTCGTTGATCAGGGCGCGGGCGTTGGTTTCAGCGGCGCCGCGGTCGGGATCGTCGGCCGTCAGCCCGATGGTGGCCAGCAGGGTGTCGGCCACCGTCACGGTGTCCTCCACATAGTTCCCGCTGAGGGGACCGCCGCCAGAGCAGGCGGTGAGCACCAGGGACAGACAGAGGCAGACCGCCAGCACGGCTGCCTGCAGACGACGCCATCCAGCAGCCATCGGGGTTGAGCAGGGGTGGCGGGATCCTAGGGGCACAGCCCGGAGCTGTCCCTCAGGCCGCCAGCAGGCCGCGGCGTTCGCCGTGCACGGCGGCCACCAGGCGCTCGCTGAGCTCGGAGGCTGCCAGGTCCCATTTCTGGGACCCCGCCCGTTGCACCAGCTCCACCTGGCCCTCGGCGGCGCCGCGGCCCACCACCACCCGCCAGGGGATGCCCAGCAGATCGGCGTCCTTGAACTTCACACCGGCCCGTTCGCTGCGGTCGTCGAGCAGCACATCCAGGCCGATGGCCTGAAGCGCGCCGTAGAGCTCTTCGGCCAGGGTGCGCTGGGCCTCCTCGGCGGCATTGGCGATCACCACCACCACCTCGTAGGGGGCGATGGCCGTGGGCCAGCAGATGCCATTGGCATCGTGATGCTGCTCCACCGCCGCCTGTGCCAGGCGGGAGACGCCGATGCCGTAGCAGCCCATCCACAGGGGCTCGTCCACGCCGGCCTCGGTGGTGAAGGTGGCCTCCAGGGCAGCGGAATACTTGCGCCCCAGCTGGAAGATGTGGCCCACCTCGATGCCGCGGCTGGCCTCCAGCACCTGGGTGGGGTCGTGCAGGCAGCGGTCGCCCGGCTGGGCCGCCCGCAGATCCACCACCTGATCGGCCCCCGGCACCAGGTTGAGGCCTCTCCAGCTCACACCGACCCGGTGCTGATCGAGCCTGTTGGCACCGCAGACGAAGGCCTCCAGGTCGGCGGCGGTGGGATCGACCAGCCGCAGGAAGGTGCGCTGCAGGCGCGGCTGGCCTGGAGATGTCGGGGGCTCGGAGGCACTCACCTGCACATCCGAACGGTCAACGATCAGGCCCTGGGGACTCAGAACCGCATCCGCCAGATCCGGCCCCAGGAACCCCAGTGGCAGGGCCGCCAGATCCAGGGCCAGCCCTTCGCTGCGCACCAGCTCAGGGGTGAGGGGCTCGATGCCGAGCAGGGCGCCGTGCGCATCACCGCTGCGGGCGCTGACGGCGTTGGCCAGCTTGACCTCGTTGAGCGCCTGATCGCCGCGCAGGCTCACCAGCAGCGGCTGGCGCAGGCCGTCCTCGAACCGGGCGATCAGCAGCAGCACCTTGACCAGCTGGCTGGCGTCAAAGCCGTGGGCGGCGCAGAGGTCCTCGATCGAGCGCTGGCCTGGAGTGGCCAGCTGTTCGCCGCTACCGCCTCCCCGGATGCCAGCGGGCAAGGGCAGCGCCTCGGCGGGCAGGGACACCGCCCGCTCCTGGTTGGCGGCGTAGGAGCCATCAGCCGCGGCCAGGATCAGATCCTCCCCGGCTTCGGCGGTGACCATGAATTCCTGGCTGGCGGAGCCGCCGATGGCGCCGCTGTCGGCCTCCACGGCCACGGCCCGCAGGCCGCAGCGGCTGAAGATGCGGCGGTAGGCCTGATCCATTGCGGCGTAGGTCTGCTTGAGGCAGGCCTCATCGGCGTGGAAGGAATAGGCATCCTTCATGATGAATTCTCGCCCCCGCATCAGGCCGAAACGCGGCCGGATTTCATCGCGGAATTTGGTTTGGATCTGATAAAGATTCACCGGCAATTGCCGGTAGGAGCGCAGGAGATCGGCCGCCAGGGCTGTGATCACCTCTTCGTGGGTGGGGCCGAGGCCCAGCTCGCGGCCCTGGCGATCCTCGAGGTGGAACATGATCCCCTCGCCGGCGGTGTAGCCCGCCCAGCGGCCGCTGCGCTGCCAGAGCTCGGCCGGCTGGAGCTGGGGTAGCAGCGTTTCCAGGGCGCCGGTGGCGTTCAGCTCCTCACGCACGATCGCCGAGATCTTCTGCAGCACCCGCCAGAGCAGCGGCAGGTAGGCGTAGATGCCGCTGCCGATCCGGCGGATGTACCCGGCGCGCAGCAGCAGCTTGTGGGAGGGGATCTCGGCCTCGGCCGGGTCGTCCCGCAGCGTCACCAGCATCAGGCGGGAGACGCGCATGGGATCCGTGAAGCAGGGTGGAGCCGGAAACTACCACCGAGCACCCAACCGCTTCAGGAAGCGCCACACCCACTCCCCGTATTTGGCAACGATTTCCTGTTCAGCAGCGGAAACCCTGCTAGTTTCGTGCAACGTCCCACTTGTCGCACTCCCGTCTCAATGACTGCCCATCCTTATGGCAACGGAATGGGCGCCTCCGGAGCGGGCTCACCACCGAGCGCCGCCGTGGCAATGGCCTCCATTGGTCTGGCCGCCACGGCGGCTGAAGCGGCAGCCAACACCCAGGAATCCGCCGAGGGGCTGATCGGGATCGATGAGGTGCAGCGTTCGCTGAACCGCTCCCGGGCCTCGGTGTATCGCTACACCAACACCGACCCACGCAACCTCAACCCCCCCTTCAATCCGCGCAAGCTCAACCCTGAGTACCGCAGCGATCAGAAGGAACCTCTGATGTTCCACCCCAACGAGGTGGCCCGCTTCGCCCGCGATGTGCTGCGCATCAAGGAGGTCACGGTTGAGGTGCTCAACTCCCCTTCCACAGCAACGCAGCAGCTGCTGGGCGCCATCCTGGAGGAACTGCGGGCCATCCGCTCCCTGCTCGGCGAGAGCACCGCTCTGCCCACCACCCTCGACGCCCGCCGCGACCAACGCGACCAGGCCGCCTGATCCTCCCGTCTCTCCCTGAGACGCAGGTGCCCGCGGCTCCGGCCCGGCGCCCACCACCTTCCTGAATGGATTCCGACCCTCCTCCCCGAACCAGCGGACCGGCTGGCGTTGCCTCAGCGGCAATCCAAGGCCGGTCCAGTTCCAGCAGCAGCTTCCGCAACGGTGTCCCGAGCGAGGATCCCTACAGTTCCGGCAGCCTGTTCCACTCAGTGGCGCCCCTGCTCGGGGCTGTGATCGGCCTTGGCACCCTGGTGCTGCCCCTGGCCAGTGTGATCACCAGCCGCGAGCCCCATGGGGCTTCCCTGTCGTCGCCAGGCCTCAGCACCGCCACCCGGACCCATGGACTTGCGCAGCCTGCAGGCCTCACCGGCTCCCGGCCTGGTCCATCTGCTGGTGGAGATTCCCGCCGGCAGCAGCACTAAATATCAGTACAACGCCTCCGCCGGGGTGATGGCCCTGGATCGGGTGCTGCACTCCTCCGTGCGTTATCCGTTCGACTACGGCTTCGTGCCCAACACCCTCGCGGAGGACGGTGCCCCGTTGGACGCCATGGTGATCATGCAGGAGCCCACCTTTGCCGGCTGCCTGATCACGGCACGGCCGATCGGCATTCTCGACATGGTCGACTGCGGAGCGCGCGACGGCAAACTGCTGTGTGTTCCGGCCGCTGATCACCGCCAGAGCGGTCTGCACAGCATTCGCCAGATCGCCCCCAATCAACTGGAGGAGGTGGCCGAGTTCTTCCGCACTTACAAGAGCATGGAGGGTCGAGTGGTGGACATCCTCGGCTGGCTGGATGCTGACGCCGTTCCCGCCCTGCTGGCCCAGTGCATCGCCGCCGCTGCCACGAACCCGTACCCGTGCTCAGCTGCGCTTCTGCAGCAGGAAGCCCTCGAAGCCCAGAGCCTGAAACACCCGCGCCGGATCCCCGAAGCCGGCGGCGTTCACCAGGCTGGTGAGCCGCGCCAGGCCGATCGGGTGCAACCCCTCGCTCACGTCGCTGAGGCCTGCGGCCACCCCGGCACCGGGCACCAGGCCGCTGGCCCGCTGGAATCCCTGCCAGGCCTCGGCGATCTGCCCCTCCAGGGAGGGCAGGGCCGTCTGCATCAGATCCACCAGCACCAGCTGGGCGCCGGGCTGCAGGCTCTTGGCCAGGGCGCTGAGGAAGGCGAGTTTGCTGCCGTCGTCGGGCAGGGATTGCAGCACCAGCACGGCCAGGGCACCGGCGAAGCGGCCTGCGTTGCCCGGCTGCTCCAGCAGGGTCTCCACCGTGCTCTGCTGCCAGTGGATCTGGGGGGGTTCCCCGAGTTTTTGGCGGGCCTCCGCCAGCATCGCGGCGCTGGGGTCGAGGGCGGTGAGCTGCCAGTCGGGCCGCTGGGCCACGGCCTCCAGCAGTTCCGAGCCGGTGCCGCAGCCGGCCACGAGGATGTCGGAACCGGCGGCCGCTGCGGCCGCGGAGCTGGCCAGCAGGGCCACCCCCAGCCGGGCCAGGCTGCCGTAGCCAGGAATCACCTGGCTCTGGATCCGGTCGTATCCCGCTGGGTTCACCTGCAGCCTGCGCGTTGGACCGATGCTAGGCAGGCTCAAGCCCCTGCATTCCGTATCAGCCGTGCCGATGGCTTTCGGAAAGCGGCGGCTTGCAGGTAAGTTGGTCGGCGCCGAAGCCCCCCGTTAGACCGTGCCCACCATCCGTTTTGAACAGGAAGGCCAGCAGGTCGGTTGCATCGAGGGTGCGAACCTGCGCAAAGCCGCCCTCGATGCCGGCATCAACCCGTACAAGGGGCTGAACAACATCAACAACTGCGGCGGTGTGGGCCAGTGCGGCACCTGCGTGGTGGAAGTGGTGGAAGGCATGCAGAACCTCTCCCCCCGCAGCGATGTGGAGCAGGTGTACCTGGCCGATCGCCCCGCCAACTACCGCCTGAGCTGCCGCACCAGCGTGAACGGCGATGTCACCGTGCGCACCCGTCCCCAGAACGGCGCAGGCACGGGTTCCAACAGCGTGCTCGGTGCGATCAAGGCCCTGCTCGGCAAGTGAATTCGGCTCCGCTCCGGGTCTATAGCTACGCCCGTTGCGGCACCTGCCGCAAAGCCCTGCAATGGCTCGCCCAGCAGGGCTTTGTTGCAGGCAGCGGTCGGTTCGACGTGCTCGACATCACCCTCACGCCACCAAGCCTCCAGGAGCTGCGAACGGCTCTGGCGGCGGTGAGCCGCAAACGCCTGTTCAACACCTCCGGCCAGAGCTATCGCGCCCTGGGGGCCGCTGCTGTGGCCGCCATGGACGACGAGCAGGCCCTGGGTGCCCTGGCGGCCGACGGCCGCCTGATCAAGCGCCCGTTCGCCATCGGGGCCGATGGCACGGTGCTGGTGGGCTTCAGGCCGGAGGAGTGGTCAGCCGCTCTGCAGGCCTGAGCTGGTTGCCGCCGGGCTTGTGAGCTCGTCGAGTTCGTCCATCAACGCATCGATGCCGGCCCGGTTCACCTGGCCGAGGTAGTTGAACTTGATCTGCTGCAGCAGGGCACAGAGCAGCAGCTGACTGCGCTCCAGCGTGCTGTCCCGTTCCAGGGCTGCCGCCAGCTCCTCCCAGAAGCGATCGCCGATCCCCTGGATCAACTCCACCTGGCGGTCGTCGCTGCGTCCCAGCCGGCCGGCGGTGGCGCGGGAGAGATCCACCAGGCTCTCCACCATCCCCGCCGCCAGCTGGCGGCTGAGGCCCGTGGGCACCACCACGCCACCGGGCAGCTCCCGCACGCTCTGCTGCAGGGCATGGCCCAGCAGGCTCTGCAGCTGTGGCGCCAGCCGCGGCGCCACCTGCCCCAGCAGCAGCGGTCCCCACAGGCGCACCAGCTCCACCAGCTCCCGATCCTGGGAGGGCAGCACGGTCTGGTGGCTGCGCAGGCTGCGGATCCAGCGGGGCCACTGCGGCGAGCGGATCAACGACTGGGTGCCATCCACCAGCTGCAGGGCCAGCACCTCGAACAGCTCGAGCGCCAGCAACGCCACCACCACCCGGCTCACGGCCGCCCGCAGCGGTTCGATGTTGATCAAGCCCGTGCTGCTCAACCGTTCCACCACCGGCGCCAGCCGCAGCCAGCGCCAGAACGGCAGCAGCAGCGGCAGGTCGATCCAGCGCCGCAGCAGCGCATCGCGCCAGCTGAGCCCGGGGAACCGGCGCCGCAGCCGCAGCACCCGCAGCAGGATGTCCAGGGCGAACACGCTCTGGAACAGCACCAGATCAAACCGCCAGAAGTGATCCGTGGGGCGGCCGTTCTCATCGATCGAGCGCCAGTAGCTGGTGGCAACCAGCGGCAGGATCTGCTGCTGCCAGAAGATCCGCTCCTCGCTCCAGCTCCGCTGGCGCAGCCAGGGCTCCCCCAGCAGCCGCGCCGCCGAGGCCTTGGCGGAATCCAGCCCAGCCCGCTGGCGCAGGCGATTCTTGAGTTTCTCCAGGGTGCCGCTGTTGCCGGAGGCGGCGAACGGGTTCTCGTTGATCATCGCCACGGTCAGCTCCAGCTGCCGGCGCTGCAACGCCTGCCGTTGGTTGGCTGCGGTGGGTTGCAGCAGGGCTTGATCGAGGCGGCGGAAGCTGCGCAGCCAGGCCTGGGTCTCCCGGTGGGGTTCGATGCCCTTCACCGGGTCGTAGAGCGGCGTGATGTCCGGCAGAACGCTCAGCGGCACCACCAGCGGCACCTGGGGCAGCGGGGTGAGGTTGCGCTGCAGCCAGAACGTACGCAGCGGCACGTAGGTGATGTCGAACCCCACCCAGAGCAGGTTAAGGCCGGCCCAGAGGGCCACGGCCCGGTCCCAGTGCCGCCAGAAACGCGGTCCTTCCGGCCTGTAGGCCGCAGACCAGCGGGGACGAACCATGACCAACCCGAGGCAGCGCCCTAATCTTCCCCATTCCGCGCGCTGCTGACAGCGCTACGCCTTGCCGCCGCACGATCCGTCATCCGAGCCCGCGCCCGAAAACCCCTGGGCCTTCTGGCGGGGCGTGCTGCTCACCCTCGGGGTGGCCCTTGGGGTACGCCAGTTCATCGTGGAGGCCCGCTACATCCCCTCCGGCTCGATGCTGCCGGGGCTGCAGCTGCAGGATCGCCTGCTGGTGGAGAAGCTCAGCTACCGCCAGCGGCCGCCCCGCCGCGGCGAGATCGTGGTGTTTCATGCCCCGCAGCACTTCGATCCGGTGCTGCGGGTGGCGCAGCAGGCCGGGCCGCTGCAGTGTTTGCTGTCCAACCTGCCGCTGATCAATGCGCTGCCGGGCCTGCAGGCGCCGGCCTGCGACGCCTACATCAAGCGCGTGGTGGCGGTGGGCGGTGATCGGGTGGTGGTGGATCCCCGCGGTGCCGTTCAGGTGAATGGACGGCGCCTCACCGAGCCCTATGTGACCAACCACTGCCCGGTGGATCCCCAGGGCCTCGGCCCCTGCCGCACCCTGAATGTGGTGGTGCCGCCCAAGCATGTGCTGGTGCTGGGCGATAACCGCTCCAACAGCTGGGATGGGCGCTTCTGGCCCGGCGGGCCGTTCCTGCCCGAGAGCGAGATCATCGGCCGAGCGTTCTGGCGCTTCTGGCCGCCGGCCACCTCCGGCGCCCTGCGCACGCCGCAGCCCTGATCCCTCAGGCTGCGGCGCGCCAGAGGCCTGGATTGAGGCCGGCGGCGATCACCTGGCCGCGCAGCGTCTGCCCCAGCAGCGGCTGATTGGCCGCCAGGGGCGCCTGGGGATCGGCACGGCCGGCCCGCCAGGAGCGCTCGGGATCGAACAGCAACCAGCGGCGGCTGCCGATCTCCAGGCGCGGGGGCTCCAGCCCCAGCAGAGCGGCGGGACCGAAACACAGCGCCTGCCACAGCTCGGCCGCCATCCAGCCCTGCCCCACCACCAGTTCCTGCCACAGGCAGGGCAGCACAAAACGGTGGCCGGCCACACCGGGTTGGCGTTGATCCAGCGGCAGCAACTGCTCCTCGGGGTCGAGGGGCTGGTGGTGCACCGCCACCGCCTGCAGCACACCCTCGCGCAGGGCCGCCTGCAGGCTGCGGCGGTCGCCAGGGCACCCCAGGGGGGGCTCCAGCCGCCAGCCTTGGGCCGTGGGATCCAGGCTGCCGCTGTCGGCCAGCAGGTGCCACCAGCACACGCTGGCGGCCGGCCGCTGCGGTGCCGGCACAGCCCTCAGCAGGGCCGCCCCCTCCGCGGTGGAGAGGTTCATCAGCACCAGCCGGCGCTCGGGATGCAGCCGCGTCAGGGCCAGCAGGTTCTGCAATGGCAGGGTTTCGCTGAGGGCTGGATCAGCGGGCCAGCCGGCCCGCAGGGCCTCCACGCCCTCGCGTACGAAGCCCTGCTGGTTGAGGGCTGGATCCCTGGGCGCCAGCAGCACCGGCGCCGCACCCATCTCCCCCAGGCTCAGGCCCCGCTCCAGCAGCGGCAGCGGCGGGCAGGCCGGCCCCTCCGCCAGGCCGATGGCGCCATGGAGCAGCAGGTCGGCGTGGGGGGCGAGCTCCTGGCCCGCTCCACCGCTGCTGAAGGCCCCCCAGAGCAGCAGCTGCAGGCCGCCGTTCCCGGCGGGCAGGTTCAGCCGTTCCGGCGTATCGCGCCAGCTGCGGGCCCGGGGCAGCAGCGCCACCGTGCCGTAGCCGGCGGCGCTGGCGGACTGCTCCAGGCTGACCAGGGTTTCGGCCGCCCCCTGGCAGGGATCCTCCAGCAGGCTGTGGGCATCCACCAGGGCCGGTGCCAGCAGCCAGCCCCTGGCCGGCAGGGGCTCCAGCCCCAGGTGAGCGGCGGCGGCGCTGGCCTCGCTGCCGAGGGCGGCGATGGCGCCATCGGCCAGCAGCACATCGCAGGGCTGCGGGGTCTGGCCGGCTGCCGGCAGCAGCTGAACCTGCTGCAGATAGCGGCTGCTCATGGGGGAGGGGCTCCGTTCAGAGGGCGCCGGCGGCGGTGCGATCCAGCACGCCCCCAAGATGGGCCGTCTGGTTCAGGCAGACCACCACCGGCGGCTGATCGGCCCCCTGCGGGTAGTCGATCACGGTCACGCCGCCATTGCCCTGTTTCACAGCCCAGATGTCGGCGGGGCTGAGGCCCAGCAGGGCGCAGAGGATGGTCTTGTTCACGGCGTCGTGGGCCACCACCAGCGCCGTTTCCTCGGCCGCCAGGCTGGCGGCGATGCGGTTCCAGCCCAGCAGCGAGCGCTCCCACACGTCGTGAATGGTTTCGCCGCCGGGCATCTGCACCGTTTCCGGCGCCCGCTTCCAATCGGCCAGCAGCTCGGCCCACTGATCGGCGATCTCCTCCTCCAGGCGGCCTTCCCATTCGCCGTGGCCGATCTCCACCAGATGGGGAACGCTGGTGAGTGGCACCCCGGGGTGGTGCTGGAGGATGCCTTCGGCGGTCTGCCGTGGCCGCGACATCGAGCTGGTGTAGGCCCGATCCAGGCTGCAGCGGCGCAGGTACGCACCGGCGGCGGCGGCCTGGGCGCGGCCGTTGTTATTCAGCGGGATATCGATCTGGCCCTGGAAGCGCCCCTGGCGGTTCCAGTCGGTTTCGCCGTGGCGCACCAGCAGCATGCGCGGGCCGGGCCCCTTGGCCGGCAGGGTGCCGGCGCACACCTCCGCATGCAGGTGGCTGGTGCCGTTCAGGGATTCGATCTGCACGCTCAGGGCATCGCCTTCGCCGGCACTGATGTTGAGCACCGAGAGGGAGGCGTTATCCAGGCGCAGGCGGCGGAAACCGGAGGCCGGTAGCCCCAGCAGGCTCAGCACCAGGCAGCGCAGGATGGCGTTGTGGCCCACCACCAGCACGGTCTGCGGCTGGGGGGAGCGGGGATCATGGGCGGTGAGCAGGCGTCTGGCGAACCGGCCGGCCTGCTCCATCAGCTCGGGGATCGGGGCATAGCGGCTGCCATCTCCCCGTTGCAGTTCAAGCCGCTCGGGGTGGTGGTGCCAGAGGCGATGCTCGTGGGGGAAGCGCTCGCGCACCTCGCTGCTGAGCAGCCCGGTCCAGGGGGAGAGGTCCACCTCCAGCAGATCGTCGTCGCGCTGGGGGGTGAGGCCTCCGCCCTGGGCCGCCAGCAGGGTGGTAGCGGTGTCGTGGGCGCGGCGCAGCGGTGAGCTGTAGGCGGCATCCAGCGCCAGATCGCCCAGGGCTTCGCCGGTGGCCCGGGCCTGGGCCAGGCCCTGCTCGGTGAGGCTGGAGAGGTCGTCGCGCCCCTGGATGCGGTGCTCGATGTTGAAACTGCTCAGACCGTGGCGAACCAGCAGAAGCCGCAGAGACACAGGCGCGCGTTACACGAATCTTGATCGTATTGGAGGGCTTGGGCTGCCCTGCAGAATGCAGCGCACCAGGGCGGGAGCCAGCGGCAGGTGACGGCAGGCAGCGGCAAACCGCCCGGCTGGAAGCAGGGGCTGGCTCTGGTGAGCCTGGCGCTGAGCCTGCTGCTCTGGCTGAACGGCCTGGTGGACAGCCTGAGCCGGCCCTCGGTGGGGCAGGCCCTCAACCTGCGCCAGCTGGAGCTGGCGGTGGAGGCCGCACCGGCGCTGCCCCCGGCCCTGCAGCCCCTGTTGGGCAGCCCGCCGCCCCTGCAGGCCCTGGATCAGGCCTTGGCCACCAGCCTGCAGCGCCAGGCCGAAGCCGGCGTCCCTGCCCCTGCGGCCCTTCGCCTGGAGCGGGCCCTGCTGCTGCAGCGCCTGGATCGACCCGCTGAAGCCCAGGGCCTGCTGCAGGGCCTGGCCCAGCCTTCGCCGGGTGCCGAGGCCTCCCCGGAACAACGCCTGGCGGCGGCGCTGCTGGGCTCCGATCGCGATCCAGCCCTGGCGCGCTGGCAAGGGCAGTCGTCTCTGCTGGCCCGGTGGAGCTGCGAGGCCCTGGCGAGGCCTCCGGGCCAAGCCTGCGCCGGCCGTTCCGCCCCGCAGCGCGCCCTGGCCCGGTTGCTGGCGGTCACCCTGCTGCCGGGGCTGCTGCTGCTCCTGGGTGTGCTGCTGCTGCTGCGGGAGCTGTGGCTCTGGCGCAGCGGCCGTGCCCCTGCCGCACCGCCGCTGCAGGGGCCGCCTCTCTCGGGGCTTGATGCGGTGCTGTTGATTGCCGGGGGCTTCGTGGTGGTGGGCGAGCTGCTCACGCCGTTGCTGATCACGCCCGTGCTGGGCGGTCTGCTGGATCAGCTGGCGATCCGTTCGCCGCTGCGGGAGGGGCTCACCGTGCTGCTGTTGTACCTGGCCCTGATGGCCGGCCCGCTGCTGATCCTGCGCCAACAGCTGCGCGGCCTGGGCCCTGCTCCCCAGGCTGGCTGGCTTCAGTTCCGCTGGCGGCCCCTGGGCTCCAGCTGGCAGCGGGCCCTGCGCGCTGTGCTGATGGTGCTGCCGGCCGTGAGCCTGGTGGGCTGGCTGCAGGGGCTGCTGTGGGGCGATCCGGGGGGCAGCAACCCGCTGCTGGAGCTGGTGTTGCGAAGCCAGAGCGCACCGGCTCTCGCCTGTTTCGGGATGACGGCGATGGTGCTCGCGCCCTTGTTTGAGGAAACCCTGTTCCGCGGTGTGCTGCTGCCGGTGGTGGGCCGTGCTTTCGGTCCGCTGTGGGGCGTGCTGGTGAGCGCCCTGGTGTTTGCCGTGGCCCACCTCAGCCTGGGGGAACTGCCGCCCCTGTTGATGCTGGGCCTGGGCCTGGGCTGGTTGCGCTGGAATGGTGGCCGCCTGTCCAGTTGCGTGCTGATGCACGGTCTCTGGAATGGGCTCACATTCGCCAACCTGCTGATCCTCGGGGGTTGATGTTGGTGGAGGGTTGTTATCCCCGCTTGCGTCGTTCTCTTCTGATTTGGGTTGCTGCGGCCTCTTCGGCGTGGTTCACTTGCGCAGTTCAGCTCCCCTGTCGTGGTCGCCATCCCGGTTCAGCAACCCGCCTCCGCGCCGCGTCGCCCGGTGAGCAGGCCGCTGCAACTGATCCAGGGGTCGCTGTCGGCCCGCCGGATGGACCGTCAGGCCCCCTTGCTGGCCAATCTGCATCGCATCGGCGATGGCGCCCTCGCCGGCCTTGGCCTGGCGGTGGTGGGCCTGAGCGCCCTCACGCTCCATTGGCAGGGTCAGTGGACCCATCGCTTTGAGGAACTGGAAGCGGCCCAGCGGCTGGAGCATCGCCTGCTGGAATCGGCTGCGGTGCTGGAGCAGCACCACCTGACGATGGCCGGCCGGCCCAAGCTGCTGGAGGCCACCAGCAGCGAGAAGCTGGTGTATGTGAGTGCACCGCAGCTGCAAGCCAGCGGTGGTTTCGGCACTCTGCTGGGCCAGGTGAACACCCGCCGCATCCTGGCGGGCTACTGATGGTGAACGGCGTCCAGGGGCGCAGACCGCAGCCGCGGGCCAGGCTGAGCAGCGCACGCCATCGCTCCGTCCTGGCGTTCCAGGCGGTGCCCGCCCGGCGCCTGTGGATGGTGTATCTGCTGCTGATCGCCGGGCTGACGGGCTTGGCCGGCCGCCTGGCCTGGGTGCAGCTGGTTCAGGGGGGCGATCTGCTGAAGCGCGCCCGCGCCGTGCAGACGCAGACCATCAGCCCGATCGGCAAACGCCGACCGATCGTGGATCGGCAGGGGCGGCTGGTGGCCCTCGATGAGGAGCGCTTCACCCTCTGGGCCCACCCCCGCTATTTCGCCTTTCCTGGCGACGACATCGGCCGGCTGCGCAGTCCTCTGGATGTGGCCCGCCAGCTGTCCACGGTGCTGGCGCTGCCCATGGCCGATCTGGTGCGGACGATGGAGGGCCGCAAATCCGGCGTGAAGCTGGCGACGGATCTCGACCCTGAAACCGCCCAGCGGGTGCACAGGCTGGGCATCAGCGGCCTGGATCTGGAGGCCTATCCCCAGCGGGTCTACCCCCAGGCGGGGCTGTTCGCCAACGTGGTGGGCTTCCTCAACCTGGAGCGCACGCCCCAGGCGGGCCTGGAGCAGAGCCGCGACACCGACCTGCGCCGCCATGAGGCGGCCCGCAGCCTGCGCCGCGGCGCCGATGGCACGCCGTTGCCCGATGGTCTGCGGGCGGGAGTTCTCTACGGCGACGACCTGCGCCTGCAGCTCACCCTCGATGCCCGGCTGCAGCAGGTGGCCCAGCTGGCCCTGAGCAAGCAGGTGAAGCAGTGGCACGCCAAGCGCGGCGTGGCGATCGTGATGGATGTGCGGAACGGTGAGCTGCTGGCCCTGGCCTCCACCCCCACTTACGACCCCAACGCCTTCTGGACGTACAAGCCCGGGCTGTTTCGCGAGTGGTCAGTTCAGGATCTCTACGAGCCGGGGTCGACGTTCAAGCCGATCAACCTGGCGATCGCCCTGCAGGAGCACGCCATCGATCCGGCCGGCAAGGTGAACGACAGCGGCCAGCTCACGATCGGCGGCTGGCCGATCTTCAACCACGACCGCCGCGGCAACGGCGTGATCGATTTCCCCACGGTGCTGCAGGTGTCGAGCAATGTGGGCATGGTGCAGGCGATGCAGCAGGTGAAGCCCGCGCGCTTCTGGCACTGGCTGCACACCCTGGGCATCGATGCCACCCCGGACACCGACCTCCCCGGCGCCCAGGCCGGCCAGCTCAAGAGCCTCGAGGCCTTCCGCACCCAGCCGATCGAACCGGCCACCGCCGCCTTCGGCCAGGGCTTCAACCTCACGCCGCTGAAGCTGGTGCAGCTGCACGCCATGCTGGCGAACGGCGGCCGCCTGGTGAGCCCCCACATCACCCGCGGCCTGCGTTCCGGGGATGATCTGGCCCCACCGCCGGCGGCCTCCGGCGTGCAGCTGCTGAAGCCGCAGATCACACAGACCGTGCTGCACTGGATGGAAACCGTGGTGCAGAAGGGCAGCGGCAAGGGTGTGGCTATCCCCGGCCATCGCATCGGAGGCAAGACCGGCACAGCCCAGAAGGCGGAGAACGGCGTCTACATCCCTGGCGCCCGCATCTGCAGTTTTGTGGCGCATCTGCCGATCAACGACCCGCGCTTTGTGGTGTTGGTGGTGGTTGATGAACCGCAGGGGGGCAATGCTTACGGCTCCACCGTGGCGGTTCCGGTGGCACGCCAGATCATCGAGGCGTTGCTGGTGATCGAAAAGATTCCCCCCACAACACCGTTGCCAGCCAGCGTGGCTCGCCGCTGACACAGCCCGATCGCCGCTTGGTGACAGAATCAAACCCGAAGCGGTTGCGCTGGCTAGTTTGTGGTCAGCACCCGGGGCCGCGATGGCGAACCTGCTCGATCAACTGGCTGGGATGACGGTTGTTGTCGCCGACACCGGAGACATCGACGCCATCCACCAATTCACACCCCGCGACACCACGACCAACCCGTCGCTGATCCTGGCGGCGGCTCAGATCCCGGCCTATCAGGCCTTGATCGATCGCTCCCTGACCCAGTCGCGCGAGGTGTGCGGTGAGGGTGCCCCGGCCGAGGAGGTGGTGAGCGAAGCTCTCGATGAGATCTGCGTGACCTTCGGCAGCGAGATTCTCAAAATCGTGCCCGGCCGGGTGTCCACCGAGGTGGATGCACGGCTCAGTTACGACACCGAAGCCACCATCGTCAAGGCCCGCAAGCTGATTGGTCTATACCGGCAACTCGGCATCAACCGCGAGCGCGTGCTGATCAAGATCGCCTCCACCTGGGAGGGCTTCAAGGCTGCTGAGGTGCTGGAGAAGGAGGGCATCCACTGCAACCTCACCCTGTTGTTCAGTTTCGCCCAGGCCGTGGCCGCCGCTGAGGCGGGCGTCACCCTGATCTCGCCTTTTGTGGGGCGGATTCTGGATTGGTACAAGAAGCACACCGGGCGCGATAGCTACCCCGGCCCCGAAGATCCAGGTGTGGTGTCCGTCACCCAGATCTTTAACTACTTCAAAACCTACGGCTACAAAACTGAGGTGATGGGGGCCAGCTTCCGCAATATCGAGGAAATCATCGAGTTGGCGGGCTGTGATCTGCTCACCATCTCACCGGCCTTGCTCGATCAGTTGCGCCACACCGAGGGTGAACTGCTGCGCAAGCTCAACCCCTTCGATCCCTCCCCCACCGATCCCCAGATCCACCTCGACCAGGCCGGTTATGCAGCCATGATGGCCCAGGACGCCATGGCCACCGAGAAGCTGGAGGAGGGGATCCGCGGCTTCAGCAAGGCGATTGAAACCCTGGAGGCCCAGTTGGCCCACCGGCTCGGCGAACTGGAGGGGGCCAGTGCCTTTCAGCACGCGGCCCACGAGATCTTCCTGCTCAATGATCTCGATGGCGATGGTTGCATCACCCGCGAGGAGTGGCTGGGTAGCGATGCGGTGTTCGATGCGCTCGACACCGACCATGACGGCCGCCTGCTGCCGGCCGACGTGCGCAGCGGTCTGGGCGCCACCCTGGCCCTTGCCGTTTCTTAACCGGCGTGATGCACACTGTGGCCAGCTCCCGTCTCTGTTCGCGTGAACGCCCTTGACACCATGCGCGCCCTCGCCAGCAAAGGCGAGGTGCAGGACTTTGCCGCCGGTGCGATCATTTTCCGCTCCGGCGAAACCGGCGCCTGCATGTTCGGCCTGCTGGAGGGCAGCGTTGAGCTGAGCTGGAACGAGGACAGCGGCCACGAGTGGATCGAGGCGGGCGATGTGTTCGGTGCGGGCGCCCTCGTGACCACCGAACACCGCCGCTACGGCAATGCCAAAGCCTTGAGCGACTGTCGGGTGCTGGTGATGAACCGCGAGAAGTTCCTGTTTGCCGTGCAGGAGTCGCCGATGTTCGCCATCGAACTGCTCGCCTCCATCGATCAGCGCCTGCGCCAGCTCAAGGACTGCACCAAGCCGGTCTGAGACCACAGCCCAGCGGACGCTGAACCCGGGCTCAGTTCCTCTGGAACAGCAGGCGTTTGATCACCCGCTGGGCGATATCGCCGTAGCCCAGTTCACCTGAGAGGATCTGGGCGATGCGTTGCGGGGCCGTGGGCCGTTTGATGCCCAGTTGGTACCCCACTTTCGGCACGCGGTAGAACACCTGGGCGATGCGCCGGCCCCAGGCCATCGACTCCCCCCAGGCCTCACGCATGGCGGCGCTGTAACCCGCCAGGGCATCGGCATCACCGCCGAGATGGTGATCGATGGCGTCTGCGGCGCGCACACCGCTGAGCAATGCAGGCCGCAACCCCTCCGCCAGAAAAGGATCACAGAGAGAGGCGGCATCGCCCACCACCACGGCGGGGCCGTTGTGCAGAGGGTGGTGCCCATCCCAGACCCGCAGGGGCGACTCCCGCCGCTGGCCAGCTGTGGGATCCAGCCCCAGGCTGGGAAGCAGTTGCCGCAGCACCGGGTCGGCGTCGGCCACGTCGCGGCCGATGAAGGTGCCCACGCCGATGCTGTAGCCCCCCAGCCGGGGGAAGGCCCAGCAGAAGCCATGGCGGACCAGGCCAAATTCAAATCGGGCGGTTTCAGGCTCCTGCACGGGAGCCTCCACCTCCACGGCGGTGGCGGCGGCGAAGCGGGGCCGGGCCGGACCCAGCCCCAGTTCGGCGGCAAAGGCGGAGCTGGAGCCATCCGCCAGCACCAGCGTTCGGCTGCGGAAGCGGCGGCCAGCCCCGTTCACACACCAGCCGTCACCATCGCGCTGGATCGCCTCCACAGCGGTGGCGTCCTCCAGCTCGGCGCCGGCGGCCACGGCCTGCTGCACCAGAAACTGATCGAGCTGGGAGCGCCGCACGATCCAGAACGGCGAGTCGCCCGGCAACACAGCGGTGACAGGGTCCTCGAGGCACCAGCTGAAGCGCACCTGGCGGATCACCTGATCCACGGCGGGGCTGAGATCGAAGGGAAACCAGCGCTGCACGGAGGCGGCCATGCCGCCGCCGCAGGCCTTGGGCCGCGGCAGCGCCTCACGCTCGAGGATCAACACCCGCCGGCCCCGGGCCGCCAGATGAAACGCGGCGGACCCACCGGCAGCTCCGGCCCCCACCACGATCACATCGAAATCGCTCACACCTTGAGGATGTCGGCTTCCTTATCGGCCAGGAGCTTGTCGATGTTGGTGATGAATTGATCGGTGAGCTTCTGTACCTTGTCCTGTTCGTCGCGGCTCTGGTCTTCGGAGAGATCGCCCTCCTTCTCCAGCTTCTTGATGCGATCGATGCCGTCGCGGCGCAGGTTGCGCAGGGCCACCTTGCCCTCTTCGGCGTACTTGGAGGCCAGCTTGCAGAGATCCTTGCGCCGATCCTCGGTGAGGGGCGGGATGTTGATGCGGATCACCTTGCCATCGTTGTTGCAGGTGAGTCCCAGATCGCTCATGGAAATCGCCTTTTCGATCAGGCCCAGCGAACCGCCATCGAACGGCTGGAGCTGAATCGTGCTCGAATCCGGCGTCGTGATCGTCGCCAGCGACTTCAGCGGCGTCTCAGCGCCGTAGTACTCCACCTGGATCTTGTCGAGCAGGCTGGCGTTGGCGCGGCCGGTGCGGATGGTGTTGAACGTGCGCTGGGTGGAGTCCACCGATTTGCGCATGCTGGCTTCGAGATCCATGGCTGAGGTCAGGAGTGAATGCGGGTGCCGATGGCTTCGCCGCGCACGGCCCGGCCGATATTGCCGGAGCCGAACAGATCAAACACCACGATCGGGATGGCGTTGTCCTTGCAGAGGGCGATGGCCGTGCTGTCCATCACCTCCAGCTCGCTGCTCAGCACCTCCAGGAAGGAGAGGCTGTCGTACCGCACGGCGTCGCTGTACTTGTTGGGGTCCTTGTCGTACACCCCGTCCACCTTGGTGGCCTTGAACACCACATCGGCGCCGATTTCGGCGGCCCGCAGGGCTGCGGTGGTGTCCGTGGTGAAGAAGGGGTTGCCGGTGCCGGCCGCAAAGATCACCACCCGCCCCTTCTCCATGTGGCGGATCGCCTTGCGGCGGATGTAGGGCTCGGCCACCTCCTGCATCGAGATGGCGCTCTGCACCCGGGTGGGCACCCCGGCGCGCTCCAGGCCGTCCTGCAGGGTGATGGCATTCATCACCGTGGCCAGCATGCCCACGTAGTCGGCCGTGGCGCGGTCCATGCCGGCGGCGCTGCCCTTGAGGCCGCGGAAGATGTTGCCGCCCCCCACCACGATCGCCAGCTGGGTGCCATCGGCCACCACCGCCGCCACATCACGGCACATGGCGTTCACGATCGCGGGATCGATCCCGTAGCCCTGGTCGCCCATCAGGGCTTCGCCGCTGAGCTTGAGCAACACGCGCTGGTAGGCCATCCGATCGCGGCTGCACTGCATTCGGCCGAACAGTAGCAAGCGCGAGATCCCTTGCCGAGCAAGGCCGTTGGCGTGAGCCGAGGGTGCACCGGGCCCTGCGGCTTAGCGCCTTCAGAACTCGATGCCGGCCTGGGCCTTCACCCCCTGCTCGCGGAAGGGGTGGCGCACCAGCTTCATCTCGGTCACCAGATCGGCCCGCTCCAGCAGTGCCGGCGGCGCACCGCGGCCGGTGAGGGCCACGTGGGTGAGCGGCGGCCGCAGGGCCAGGCCTTCGAGCACCTGCTCCACCGCCAGATAGCCCAGCTTCAGGGCCACATTCACCTCATCGAGCACCACCAGCCGGCGCGTTCCATCGGCCAGGTAGCTGCAGGAGCGCTCCCAGGCCGCCTGCACCAGGGCGCGGTCGCGCTCGCGGTCCTGGGTTTCCCAGGTGAAGCCCTCCCCGAGGGCATGCCAGTGCAGGGCATCGCCGAACAGCTCCAGGGCCCTGGCTTCACCCGGCTGCCAGCCCCCCTTGATGAACTGCACCACCGCCACCTGCTCCCCATGGCCCAGGGTGCGCAGCACCAGCCCCAGGGCGGCCGTGGTCTTGCCCTTGCCATCGCCGGTGAACACCAGCACCAGCCCCTTCTCGCGGTTGCGCTCCTCCACCCGCTGGCGCTGCACCTGCTGGCGCCGTTCCATCCGCCGGCGGTAGGCCTCGGCATCCCGCTCCGGGGCCAGGCCGCCCCCCATGCCCAGTTCGGCGGCGGCGGCATCCAGTTCGCTGCCGGCGGGGCTGGCGGTGGGGTCGATCACGCGGCGGCGTTGCGATGGCGCTCACTCTGACGCGCCAGGGCCGCATCCACCGCCTGCTGCTGGTCGCGGCGGGTGATCCAGTGGTGATAGGTGCGGGTGTGGATCGCCACGGAGTGGCCCATCATCCGAGCGGCCACCGTGTCGGGCAGGCCGATGTGGATGGTGCGCACCGCCCAGGCGTGGCGGAGGTCGTAGGGGGTGAG
>JBJTHL010000013.1:0-2816 GCA_046094445.1 Vulcanococcus sp. | reverse complement strand
GGCCGATCGCCTGCGCACCCTGGTGGATGTGGGCCTGGGCTACGTGAAACTGGGCCAGCCGGCCCCCACCCTCTCCGGCGGCGAAGCCCAGCGGGTGAAGCTGGCCACCGAACTCTCCAAACGGGCCACCGGCAAAACCCTGTATCTGATCGATGAGCCCACAACCGGCCTCAGCTTCTACGACGTGCACAAGCTGATGGATGTGATGCAGCGCCTGGTGGACAAGGGCAACTCAATCCTGGTGATCGAACACAACCTCGATGTGATCCGCTGCTCCGACTGGATCATCGATCTCGGCCCCGAAGGCGGCGACAAGGGCGGGCAGATCGTGGTGTGTGGAACGCCCGAACAGGTGGTGGACCATCCCACATCTCACACGGCGCGGTATCTCAAGCAGGTGCTGGCGCAGCATCCACCCCAGGTGGAAGCGGCCTGATTGCCGGTTTAGGGAATCACCGCCAGGCAGCGTTCGTAGTACATCTGGCGATCCGCCAGGCCATTGGTGCCGCCGTTCACCCGCAGGGTCACGGCTTTCACGCTGGGGTTGGTATCGCAGAGTTCATTCATGTGGTTGGACTGCCACCAGAAACCGGCGGAGCTGAAGGGGTAGTGCTCGGCCACAACATCCACCCCTTGCATCACGCTGGGTTCGCGGATGAAGGTGGCGAAGGCCTGGTAGTTGGCGCGGCCGGTGAGTTGGATGTAACCGCCGCCTTTGAAGCGCGGTCCGTCGCCCGGTTGGGTGTTGCCGAGATCAACGCGGCCTTCATAGGCCCAGCCTGAGGCCAGCTCCTTTTTGTAGCGGCCACCGCCGGATTCATGGGCGGTCTGGCTCAGGAAATGCCGCAATCGGGATGTGCTGGTGATCGCGAAGCGATGCAGGCAGGCATTGAGCTCGGTGATCTCGGCATCGGCGATCAAGTCTGGCGAGCAGATCCAGATGCTGGCCAGCTGTTCTTTGCTGATCAGCGCTGGTTCGGCAATGTCTGGCGTTGGCAGTGGTGTGCGGTAGAGCGTCACCCAGGCGGCGGAGTCGTCCATCAGGGCGGGATCCACCTGCGCCGCAAAGGATTTCATCGCCTCGATCTGGTTGGGATTGTCGGCCCGGAAATGGGTGATGAAGTCGAGAAATTTTTCCGGGGAGATCTGCGTCATCACCGCTGGCTACCAGCGCGCTCTGCCCCGTTGTTAGCCACGGCTGCGCCCCCTTGCCCTCAGGGATTCAGCCGCGCTTCGCTCCAGCCAGCCGCGGCGCACCAGCGGCTGCGGCGGTGGGGATGGCTGCCCAGCTCCAGCAGTTCCACCTGCAGCAGGTTGATGCGCAGCAGCACGAAGCAGGGCGGGATCGGGGTTTCGGCGGGCAGTTCGGCGGGAAAGGCACCCGCTTCACGCAGCGGCGCCCCAGGCTCTGGCCAGCCCCACAGGGCCCGGCCGCCCGGGGTGAGCGCCTGCCAGTGGTGAGGATGGTCTGCGCCCGGCAGGATCTGCAGCTGGCCGCGCAGCCGGAACTGACAGCGGGCCCGCGGCAGCAGCCAGCACAGCTCCACAGCGGGCTGGGCCTGCAGCTCCGCCAGCTTGGCGCTGCGGCCTTCGGTGAGGAGATCGAGCTGGCTGGCCCCACCCCAGCCGCGAAACACCAGCGTGCGCACCCGGGGCGTGCCATCGGCTGCCACCGTGGCCAGCTGCAGCCAGCGCGCCATCGGCGAGCGCCCCTCCCGCTGCCGGGCCGCCCGCAGCAACGGCCGCCATGGGGGTAACGGGTCGGCGCCGGGCAACGGTTCAGCTGCTGCATCCATGGGGTTTCAGCTCAGAGCTCCAGGGCCCCCACCGGCACCACGGCGACACCATCGGCGCGCTGGTAGCCGTAGCCACTGCCGCACAGCACTGCCGAGCCGGTGAGCAGGAACTGGCCAGGTTGAGCAGCCGCATCCACAGCCCGGCGCACCTGGTTCCAGAGGGAGGGCGCCACCTGCCATTCATCCAGCAGGCGCGGCCGGGCCCCCGCCAGCACCAGGGCCGGATCCACCGCCAGGGCCTGGCGGGCGGCGGTGTCCACATCCAGCAACACGGTGGAGGCGGCCAGTTGCTGGGCCATGCGGGTTTTGCCGCAGGCCTTCGGCCCCTCGATCACCACCGCGCCTGCGGCGGCTAGGCACACCCGCAGCTCGGCATCAGCGATGCGGGGGCGATAGGCAGTGCCCGCGCTGGAGGCCATGGGAGGCGCCGCGCTCAGCGGCCTGATGCAGGAAATGTCGGGATCCTAATGCCGAAAAAAACGGCGCACCAATGCAGGAAAAGCCGGCCGGCTAATGCAGGAAACAACGAGCCGCGCTCAGGCCGTCCAGTCGGTCCAATCGGGCACCTGCTCACTCCAATGCGGGGGATCGTCCGCCACCAGTGGCCTCTGCGGCACCACGATCAACCCCGACCCCGCCTCGCCGTAGGCGTGGCATGGACGGCCACTGGCCAGGTGGTGGGCGGCGACAGCGCAGAGGGCGGCATCGATCAAATCGATGCTGGTGAGGGGCGCCGGGTCGATGCCGGCCTGCCGCAGCAGCTCGGTGCGCTGGCTGCGCTTATGGGCGGCGCTGGCCTGGCCGCCGCGCAAGTGCCAGGTGATGGCGTGGGGAAAGGTTTCGAAGCAGGCCGGAGCACTGGGCGGTTGGCCCGCCGGTGGCAGGGCGGCGAGCAGCGGATGGCTGGTCTCCAGCTGCCGGTAGAGCGCTTCGCCCTTGAGCATCCAGCCGTAGTAGTTGCTGGGGTGGCTGAGGGCCGCCTGGCGGCTGGGCGAGGCGAAGCAACGGATGCCGGCGGCG
>JBJTHL010000012.1:0-2560 GCA_046094445.1 Vulcanococcus sp. | reverse complement strand
CGTGGTGGTGGACGCAGAAGCCGCTGGCGACAGCGCCGACACCACCGAGGCCTGATCACAGGCCGGAGCCCGAGCGCTCCTGCAGGCAGAATCCGCCGATCTGCCCGCGATCGCCATGAGCAAGCCCAGGGTTCTCTCCGGCGTTCAGCCCACGGGAGCGCTGCACCTGGGCAACTGGCTGGGGGCCATCCGCAACTGGGTGGCCCTGCAGGACAGCCACGACACCTCTTTCTGCGTGGTGGATCTGCATGCCATCACCGTGCCCCATGTTCCGGCTCAGCTGGCGGCCGACACCCGCAGCACTGCAGCCCTGTATCTGGCCTGCGGCATCGATCCGGCCAAGGCCACGGTGTTCGTGCAGAGCCACGTGGCAGCGCACAGTGAGCTGTGCTGGCTGTTGAACTGTGTGACACCGCTCAACTGGCTGGAGCGGATGATCCAGTTCAAGGAGAAGGCGATCAAGCAGGGCGATCAGGTGTCTGTGGGCCTGCTGGATTACCCGGTGCTCATGGCCGCCGACATCCTGCTGTACGACGCCGATCTGGTGCCGGTGGGCGAAGACCAGAAACAGCACCTGGAACTCGCTCGCGACATCGCCCAGCAGCGCATCAACGCCCGCTTCGGCCAGCGGGATGCCGATGGCGAGATCATCCCGGTGTTGAAGGTGCCAGAACCGCTGATCCTCCAGGAGGGCGCGCGGGTGATGAGCCTCAGCGATGGCCGCAGCAAGATGAGCAAGAGCGATCCCAATGAGGGATCGCGCATCAACCTGCTGGATCCGCCGGAGCTGATCACCAAGAAGGTGAAGCGGGCCAAGACCGATCCGCAGATGGGCCTGGAATTCGGCAACCCGGAGCGCCCGGAAACCGACAACCTGCTCGGCCTGTATGCCCTACTGAGCGGCAAGGGACGTGAGGCGGCCGCCCGTGAGTGCGCTGCCATGGGCTGGGGCACGTTCAAGCCGCTGCTGGCGGAGGTGCTGGTGGAAGCACTGCGTCCGATCCAGGAGCGCCACGCCGAGCTGAGTGCCGATCCGGCTGAACTGGATCGCGTGCTGGCGGACGGCTGCGAACGGGCCAGCAGCGTGGCGGAGGTCACCCTGGCGCGCACCCGAGCCGCCCTCGGCTTCCTGGCCAGGCCCTGATCAATCCGAAAAGAAGGATTAAGACCCCTGATCGATCCAGCGCCGCGGCGGGCGCCAAGGGCGGCCCCGGGGAACGCTGATCTCACGGGTCGCAGCCAGGGCCCATGCCGCCGCGCAGGGCCGATGCACGGAGCCACGGGTTTGTCCAGGGGCGAGATCCCCCATCTCGCCATGAGACGGGTCAAGCCAGCAGGGTCTCCAAACCTTGGTTTCCCCGTCCGTTTGCCGATCCGTTCCTCGATGCGTCTGGCTCCAGGGCGCACACGCACCTGCACCGCCGCCCTGTTGCTGGCCTGCGGCGCCTGGTGGTCCTCCTGGAACCAGACCCCATCGGCGGCCGTTCCAGCCAGCGATCACGGCCAAGCCACCTACGCCATCACTCCCCAGCGGCAGGCCCTGCTCAACACCATCCGCTACGCCGAGGGCACCTGGAAGCGTGGCAGCCGTGAGGGCTACCACACCCTGTATGGCGGCGGTCGCTTCGCCAGCCTGGCCCGCCACCCCGAACGGGTGGTGGTGAAGCGCTACCGCAGCGCTGCCGCCGGGGCCTATCAATTCCTGCCAGGCACCTGGCGCGAGGCCTCGCAGAGGCTGCAACTGGCCAGCTTCCGGCCCGAGAATCAAGACCAAGCGGCTCTCTATCTGGTGGATCGCCGTGGCGTTCTCGACCAGATCGACCGCCAGGGTCTGACACGCCAGGCCATGGCCGTGCTGGCCAAGGAGTGGGCCTCGTTCCCGACCCTCAGCGGCCAAAGCGCCTATGGGCAGCCGGTGAAACAGGCAGCAGACCTGGAGCGCTTCTATCAGGCGAGCCTGGAGGCCAGCCGCGGGGGCGAGCGTCAGCCGGCCTGATCGGTGCTGGCTCGGCCGTCATCCGGCAGGGGCACGCCGGCCACCCGAAGCATCGCCGAGAGGTTCCACACCCGCATCATCAGGCGATGCCAGGGGGCCATGGCCTCCAGGTCGACCGCCATCGGAGCGGAGCAGGCCGCGCGCAGGGCCCGGGTGGCCGCCAGGGCCTGTAGGCCCTCCTGCAGGGCGGAGCGGAGGCTCTGCTGTTCAGCGGCGGGCAGCAGCGTGGCGGGGGTGTGCTCCAACAGCACCAGGCCGCGCTGAAACCAGAAGCTGAAGTCGCTGAACAGCGACTCCAACAGCTGATCCAAGAGCGCCGCCGGTTCGTCGGCGGCGCTGGAGAGGGGCTCGGGTGCAGAAAACTGGCTCACCCTTGCAGCCTAGAAACCGCTGGAATCCCCTGCGTAGGATCGGGGTTGCCATCGCTCTGCCGTGACCGCCGCCAGCCTCGACACCCCGGCGATCCAGCTGCCCAAGACCAGCGAGAGCCTGCAGCTGCTGCGCATCCGCCACTCGATGAGCCACGTGATGGCCATGGCGGTGCAGACGCTGTTCCCCAAAGCG
>JBJTHL010000011.1:0-6229 GCA_046094445.1 Vulcanococcus sp. | reverse complement strand
ATGCCCGCCAGCCGGCGCTTGCAGCAGTGGATCGCCGCCGCGGGCGGCCCTCAACTGCTGATCAGCCAGCACGACCCCCGCAATCTGGATGCCACAGCCAGCGCCACGGCCCGCTGGAGCCATGGCCTGGAGACCTGGCTGGCAGCCCTGCCGCCGCAGACGCTGGCTGGGGAGCCCTCGCCGTCATCCCTGGCCTGGACCCGGCGTTGGCACCAGCTGGATCAGGCCGCCCAATCGCAGCTCGATCAGCAGCTGTCTTGGGAGCAGCCGTGCTTTGGCGGGGGTTCGCTTGGCGAGCCCCTGATCTGTGAGCCGGCCCTGGCACGGGCCCTCAGCGTGGTGTTGCCGCCTGGTCTGCCCCTGATGCTGGCCAGCAGCAGCCCCGTGCGCGATTGGGAGACCTTCGCGGCAGCCTCTGCAGCCCACCGGCCGGTGTTCGGGTTCCGTGGGGCGTCCGGCATCGATGGCACGTTGTCGCTGGCGGCAGGGCTGGCCCTCGGTTGCGGCGAACTGGTGCTCCTCACCGGTGATCTGGCCCTGCTGCACGATGCCAACGGCTGGCTGTGGCGCCGCCAGCTGCAGGCCCGCGGTGTGCGCCTCACCGTGGTGCTGATCGATAACGGCGGCGGCGGCATCTTTGAACAGCTGCCGATCCGGGCTGAAGGGGCCCCAGGCGGCTTTGATTTCGAGCGTCTGTTCGCCATGCCCCAGGCGGTGGATCCCATGGCGCTGGCCGCCGCCTACGGCGTGCCGGGGCAGACCCTCAACGCTCTCGAGCAACTGGGCGACGCCCTGGCCTGGGCGCGGCCCCAGCCGATGGCCCTGCTGGCCCTGCGCAGCGACCGCGGCCGCGATGCCCAGCTGCGCCAACAGCTGCGCCGCAGAATGGCCCGGCTGAGCCTGCAGACCTGATGCCCGACGCGCCCACCCTGCAGTGGATTCCCCAGGGGAATTACCAGGACGTGCTCTTCGACCTCAGTGAGGCCGGCATCGCCCGCATCCGCATCAACCGCCCGGAGAAGCGCAATGCCTTCCGGCCGCAAACGGTGATGGAGCTGTTCGATGCCTTCTCGCGGGTGCGCGACAACCCGCGCATCGGGGTGGTGCTGTTCAGCGGTATGGGTCCCGCGGCCGATGGCGGCTGGGCCTTCTGCGCCGGCGGCGACCAGAGCGTGCGCGGCGACGGCGGCTACGTGGGCGAGGACGGCCTGCCGCGGCTGAATGTGCTCGACCTGCAACGGCTGATCCGCAGCCTGCCCAAGGTGGTGATCGCCCTGGTGGCGGGCTACGCCATCGGCGGCGGCCAGGTGCTGCACCTGCTCTGCGATCTCAGCCTGGCGGCCGATAACGCGGTGTTCGGCCAGACCGGCCCGCGGGTTGGCAGCTTCGATGGCGGCTTCGGCGCCAGCTACCTGGCGCGCCTGGTGGGCCAGCGCAAGGCGCGGGAGATCTGGTTCCTCTGCCGCCGCTACGGCGCCGAGGAGGCCCTGGCGATGGGTCTGGTGAATGCGGTGGTTCCCCTGGCGGAGCTGGAGGCCGAAGGGGTGCGCTGGGCGCGGGAGGTGCTGGCCCATAGCCCCACCGCCATCCGCTGCCTGAAGGCGGCCTTCAATGCTGAAACCGATGGCATGGCGGGCCTGCAGGAGTTGGCGGGCCAGGCCACCCATCTCTTCTATCGAACCGCCGAAGGCCAGGAGGGCCGCAACGCATTCCTCGAGAAGCGCTCCCCCGATTTTTCTGACACACCCTGGCTGCCCTAGCTAGCTCTGGAGGGAACGGCCAGCGTGTCTGTCCATGGCAGTCCCCTCAGCAGTGCAGCGCTGTGCGCCTGCGGCCGGCACCCTGGCGCTGCTGCTCATTGGCCAGCCCGGCTGGGCCCGTAAGCCGGATCCGATCCCCCCACCAGCTCCCGCCATCAGCGATCAGGTGGCGATGGCCAGGGTGCCCACGGATCTGCTGGCGGAGCCCGGGCTGCAGCTGGTGCTCGACCGCCGCCACCGGCAGCTGATGGTGCTGGAGAACGGCCAGCTCAAGCGCCGCTTTCCAGCGGCCGTGGGCACGGTGGGCTGGGAGACGCCCGCCGGGCGCCACCGGGTGCTGGAGAAAACGGCCCATCCCGTGTGGCAGCACCCCGCCAACGGCCGCAATGTGGCGCCCGGCGCGGCCAACCCGCTGGGCAGTCGCTGGATCGGCTTCTACCGCGACTGCCACGGCCGCAACGGCTGGGATGGCGAACGTCATCTGCAGATCAGCGGCTGCACCGTGGCCGGGTTCCACGGCACGCCGCACCGTTGGACCGTGGGTCGTGCGGTGTCCCACGGTTGCGTGCGGCTCTACGAGGAGAACGTGCAGGAGCTGTTCGACCTGGTGCAGCTGGGTACGCCCGTCACCGTTCTGCCCTGACACCACCCGTAGAGTTGCGCCCACTTCAGCCGGAATCCCCATGCGGGTGCTGTTTGCCGCAGCCGAGTGCGCCCCGATGGTGAAAGTGGGGGGCATGGGCGATGTGGTGGGGTCGCTGCCCCCCGCCCTTCAGCCCCTGGGCCACGATGTGCGGCTGATCATGCCCGGCTATGGCCGGCTGTGGAGCCAGCTCGACATCCCCGCCGAGCCCATCTGGCGGGCCCACACGATGGGGACGGAGTTCGCCGTCTTCGAGACGCGCCACCCCGGCAATGGCCTGCCGCTCTACCTGGTGGGCCATCCGGTGTTCGATCCCGAGCGCATCTACGGCGGTGAGGATGAGGACTGGCGCTTCACCTTCTTCGCCAGCGCCGTGGCGGAGTTCGCCTGGAACCACTGGAAGCCGGAGATCCTGCACTGCCACGACTGGCACACCGGCATGATCCCGGTGTGGATGCACCAGGACCCGGAGATCAGCACGGTCTTCACCATCCACAACCTCAAGTACCAGGGCCCCTGGCGCTGGAAGCTCGACCGCATGACCTGGTGCCCCTGGTACATGCAGGGGGATCACACGATGGCAGCGGCCCTGCTGTATGCCGATGGGGTCAACGCCGTCTCCCCCACCTACGCCCACGAGATCCGCACCTCGGAGTACGGCGAGAAGCTGGAGGGTCTGCTGAACTACATCAGCGGCAAGTTGCGCGGCATTCTCAACGGCATCGATCAGGAGGCCTGGAACCCCGCCACCGATGCCACCCTGCCGGCCACCTTCTCGGCGGACGACCTCAGCGGCAAGGCCACATGCAAGCGGGTGTTGCAGGAGCGCATGGGCCTGCAGGTGAGCCCCGGCTCCTATCTGATGAGCGTGGTGAGCCGCCTGGTGGACCAGAAGGGCATCGACCTGCTGCTCCAGGTGGCCGATCGCGTGCTGGCCTACTCCGATAGCCAGATCGTGGTGCTGGGCACCGGCGATCGCCACATCGAATCCGGGCTGTGGCAGATGGCGGCCCGCCATCCGGGCCGCTTCGCTGTGTTCCTCACCTACGACGACGCCCTGTCGCGCCTGATCTACGCCGGCAGCGACGCCTTCCTGATGCCCAGCCGTTTCGAGCCCTGCGGCATCAGTCAGCTGCTGGCCATGCGCTACGGCTCGATCCCGGTGGTGCGCCGCGTGGGTGGCCTGGTGGACACCGTTCCCCCCCACGACCCCAACGGAGCCAGCGGTACCGGTTTCGGCTTCGACCGCTACGACCCGCTCGACTTCTACACCTCGATCGTGCGCTCCTGGGAGGCCTATCGCCACGGTGCCAGCTGGCGTGAGCTGCAGCGCCGCGCCATGACCGCCGATTACGGCTGGGATCGCTCGGCCCTGGAGTACGACCGCATGTACAAAGAGGTGAAGGGCTGGAAGGAACCCACCCCCGATGCCCAGGCGGTGGAGCAATTCTCCCTGGGCCAGGCGGCCGATCCCAGCCGTCAGCCTGGGGATGCGGAGGAGCCCCTGGCCCCCGAGGCCAAGGCCAGCGAGGGCGCCGGTGGCCTGCGCAATCCTCTCGCCCTGTTGCGCCGCCGCTCCGGCGGCTGATCCCTGATCCTCCGCAGTCGCCATGGGCCGCGACGATCCTGCCGGTGGCTCCAACCTGCCCGCCCCTTACCGCAACCCCTGGTTCGCGCTGGCTGACGACCTGCGGGCCGCGCTCGCTGATCTGGGCCTGCGTGTTCGGGAGCTGCGGCGCCGGAACGGCGACGGCAGCCTCTGGCGCCCCGGTTGGTGGCCGGCCGGCCTGGCCCCCCTGGACTGGCCCCTGCTGTTTGCCCTGACCTTGGCGGTGCTCGTGGGCCTCGCTCTGGGATCGACACAGCTGCTGCGCCACCAACGTGCCCCAGCCCCAGCCCCGTCTACTCCTGATCCGGCGTTGAGCCCTGCGAACGAGCCCGTTGCTGCATCGCCGGACCGCTTCGAGCCCAACGCTCCTGACCCCGAACCTGCAGCGCCAACCCCTTCGCTGGAGGGTTCGCAAGCCTCCGATTCAGACGTTCCCCCTGCTCTGGCCGATCCCCTGGCGGCGTTGCTCGCCGCTCCTGAGGCCGCCGGCTGGATCGAGGCTGCCCAGGCGCGAGCCGATCAGGGGATGGTGGTGCTCCAGCTTGCGCCGGCCTACGGGCGCCTGCCGGCGGCAGAACGGCAGCGGTTGGCCCTGCTCTGGCAGGGGATGGCCGCAGAGCTGGGCTACGAGCATCTGGAGCTGCGCGATTCCCGTGCTGGCCTGCTGGGGCGGGATGCCCTGGTGGGTGAGGGCATGATCCTGTTCAGTCCGTCGCCACCCACCTGAACGCATGCCCCCCGCCCTTCGCTTTGCCGATCTGATCGCCTGCTGGGGGCAGCCCTGTGGAGGGCCAGACGACGCAGCCGGCTCCTGCTCCTGGGATCCCAGCCAGCCCCTTGGACCCATCTGCACGGACAGCCGCCAGCTGGCGGCGGGCCAACTGTTTGTGCCATTGGTGGGGGAGCGTTTTGATGGTCACCACTTCCTGCCCGAGGCGGCGGCGATCGCTGCCCAGGCCGCGCTGGTGCAGCGTGATCACAGCCAGGCGGTGCCCCCCGGCTTGCTGCATTGGCTGGTGGACGACACCCTGGCGGCCTATCAACACCTCGGCCTGCTGCATCGCCGCGCCCTCAACACACCGCTGGTGGCGGTGACCGGCTCCGCGGGCAAGACCACCACCCGAGAGCTGATCCGGGCCGTGCTGGCGCCCCTGGGGCCTGTGGTGGCCAGCAGCGGCAATGAGAACAACGACATCGGCGTGCCGCTCACCCTGCTCAAGGCCGGCCCCGAGACGCGGGCGCTGGTGGTGGAGATGGGCATGCGTGGCCTCGGGGAGATCGAGCGCCTCAGCGCCTGCAGCGCCCCGGATGTGGCCGTGATCACCAACATCGGCACCGCCCATCTCGGCAGGCTCGGCAGCCGCGGGGCGATCGCCACCGCCAAGTGTGAGATCACGGCCGCCCTGCGGCCCGATGGCCTGCTGGTGCTCACGGCGGGGGATCCGCTGCTGGAGGAGGCCCTGGCCCTGGTGTGGCAGGGTCGCATCTGCCGGGTGGCGCTCGCCGACGACCCCGGCACTGATCTGCCGGCGGCGGATCTGGTGGGTGAGCTGACGGCCGATGGCGGGCATCTGCTGGTGGAGGGTGTGCGGCTGCCCATGCCCCTGGAGGGCGTGCACAACGCGCGCAACCTGTTGTTGGCCCTGGCGGTGGCCCGCGAGCTGGGGCTGCCCCTGGCTGCCCTCGCGCCGTTGCAGGTGAGCGTGCCGGGGGGGCGCAGCCGCCGTCTTCAGTTCGGCGACCTCACGGTGCTCGACGAGACCTACAACGCCTCGCCGGAAGCGGTGCTCGCAGCGCTGGCGCTGCTGCACCGCCAACCGGGCCGTCATTTCGCTGTGCTGGGCACGATGCTCGAGCTCGGGGAGCAGAGCGTGGCTCTGCACCGCGCTGTGGCCGAGCGGGCTGTTCAGCTGGGGCTTGATGGCCTTGTGCTGGTGGCCGGCGGCGCCGAAGCCCAAGCGATGCTGGCTGCAGCGGCGGCGATGCCCCGGCTGCAGCGGGTGGACACACCGGAGCAGGCGGCGGCTGTGGTGGCCGACTGGCTGGAACCGGGCGATCAGCTGCTGCTCAAGGCCAGCCGCGGTGTGGCCCTGGAACGGGCGCTGCCGCTGCTGGAGCAGCGCTTCAGCCCGGCGTCTGCCAGTTCTCCTTGATCAGCTGGCGGGCACGGCCCAGGGCCAGAGCCCCGGCGGGCACATCCTTGGTGAGGGTGGAGCC
>JBJTHL010000010.1:0-7300 GCA_046094445.1 Vulcanococcus sp. | reverse complement strand
TTTCTCCACCTACAAGACCCTCCTGGAGAACCGGCCGGTCACGGCCCTGCGCGACCTGCTGGAGCTCAAGCCCGCCGCCACCCCGCTGCCTCTCGATCAGGTGGAGAGCGTGGACAGCATCTGCAGCCGCTTCTGCACCGGTGGCATGAGCCTCGGTGCCCTCTCACGGGAGGCCCATGAGGTGCTGGCCATCGCCATGAACCGCATCGGCGGCAAGAGCAACAGCGGCGAGGGCGGTGAGGATCCCGCACGCTTCAACGTGCTCAGCGATGTGGACGGCGCAGGTGGCTCCGCCACTCTGCCCACGATCAAAGGGCTGCGCAACGGCGACACCGCCTGCTCGGCGATCAAACAGATCGCCTCGGGCCGCTTCGGTGTGACCCCCGAATACCTGCGCAGCGGCAAACAGCTGGAGATCAAGGTGGCTCAGGGGGCCAAGCCCGGCGAGGGTGGTCAGCTGCCGGGCCCCAAGGTGGACCCCTACATCGCCTGGCTGCGCAACAGCAAGGCCGGCGTGGCACTGATCTCGCCGCCCCCCCATCACGACATCTATTCCATCGAGGATCTGGCCCAGCTGATCCACGACCTCCACCAGGTACACCCCGCCGCCCGGGTGAGCGTGAAGCTGGTGGCCGAGATCGGCATCGGCACCATCGCCGCCGGTGTGGCCAAGGCCAACGCCGATGTGATTCAGATCTCCGGCCACGACGGCGGCACCGGTGCCTCGCCCCTGAGCTCGATCAAGCACGCCGGCAGCCCCTGGGAGCTGGGCCTCACCGAGGTGCACCGCGCGCTGCTGGAGAACGGCCTGCGCGATCGCGTGCTGCTGCGCGCCGATGGCGGCCTCAAGACCGGCTGGGACGTGATCATCGCCGCCCTGCTCGGTGCTGAGGAATACGGCTTCGGTTCGATCGCGATGATCGCCGAGGGTTGCATCATGGCCCGCGTCTGCCACACCAACAACTGCCCGGTGGGCGTGGCCACCCAGAAGGAGGCGCTGCGCAAGCGTTTCACCGGCATCCCCGAGCACGTGGTGAACTTCTTCCTGTTCGTGGCCGAGGAGGTGCGCCAGCTCCTCAGCGTGCTGGGGGTGGCCCGCCTGGAGGATCTGATCGGCCGCAGCGAGCTGCTGCAGCCCCGTGCCGTGCAGCTCACCAAGACCAGCGCCCTCGATCTCAGCTGCCTGCTGGCGCCGATCGAGGCCGCGGCTGATCGCGCCTGGCTGCGTCATGCCGGTGAAGCCCACAGCAACGGCCCTGTGCTCGAAGACCAGCTGCTGGCGGATCCCGAGCTGCAGGTCGCCATCGAAGGCCATGGGCACCTGGTCCGCACGGTGCCGATCCTCAACACCGACCGCAGCGTCGGTGCCCGCCTGGGTGGTGAGATCGCTGCCCGCCACGGCAACAAGGGCTTCAAGGGGCAGCTCAACCTCACCTTCGAGGGGGCTGCCGGCCAGAGCTTCGGGGCCTTTGCGGTTCAGGGGATGGCCATGCGCCTGGTGGGTGAGGCCAACGACTACGTGGGCAAGGGCATCAACGGCGGCCGCCTCACCGTGGTGCCGCCCGCCGGCGGCAACGACCCCGGCAGCCAGGTGATCCTCGGCAACACCTGCCTCTATGGCGCCACGGGCGGCGAACTGTTCGCCCTCGGACGGGCTGGCGAGCGCTTCGCCGTGCGCAACAGCGGTGCCCGCACCGTGGTGGAGGGCGCCGGCGACCACTGCTGCGAATACATGACCGGTGGTGTGGTGGTGGTGCTTGGCAGCACCGGCCGCAATGTGGCAGCCGGCATGACCGGTGGCGTGGCCTTCCTGCTGGATGAGGACGGACGTCTGGCTGAACGGGTGAACCCCGAGATCGTGGCCATCTGCCCGCTCACCACCGGCGAACAGGAGGCGCTGCTGCAACCCCTGTTGCAGTCCCACCTGGAGGCCACCGGCAGCGCGAAGGCGGCGGCGATCCTGGCCGATTGGGCCACCTGGAAGGTTCGTTTCAAGCTGCTGGTGCCCCCCAGTGAGAAGGCCACCGTGGGCCTGGCGGAGCGGGAAGCGGTGGCAGCCGGCTGAGGTCGTCTGCTGAGCTCGTTTGCTGCGGGCGCCCGCGTTCCGGTTCGGGTGCCCGCCCATCCGGTTCGGGGTGCCACACGCCGTTCGGCCTGCACCACCGCTGGGTACGGTTGGCCCGCCGGCCCGCCGCAGGCCAGCATCCATAGGGTCTGGGCAGTCTCCACGCAGGCCCATGCCTCCGGAATTCGCCCAGCAGATGCAGCAGCTCTTCGCCCGTCAGATGGCGGTGGCCTACCTGCATCATTGCGCCCGCCTCGATGCCCCCGTGAGCCTGGTGAACAGCAGGCTTGAGGCTCTGGAGGCCGGCACCAGCGCGCCTGAGACCAACCCTGATGCCCGGGCCCTGGAGGCGGAGTTTCTCCTCGAGGGTTGAGGTTTCGCCTCAGCGCGGGTGCTGCAGCATCAGCCGCTGCACCTCGCCGGCGTGGTAGCTGCTACGGGTCAACGGTGTACTCACCACCTGCAGAAAGCCCAGCTCCTGTTCACCGTGCTGGCGGAAGGCCGCGAATTGCTCCGGCGTCACGAATCGGTCGACCGGCAGGTGCTTCGGCCCCGGGGAGAGGTATTGGCCGATGGTCACGATGTCCACGGCATGGCGGCGTAGATCGGCCAGCACCTCCAGCACTTCGGTGTCCCGTTCACCGAGGCCCACCATCAGGCCCGACTTGCTGTACGTGCTTGGCCAGCCCTCGCGAACCCGCCGCAGCAGCTCCAGAGAGCGGGTGTAGATCCCCTGGGGCCTCGCCCGCTTGTAGAGCCGCGGCACGGTTTCGATGTTGTGGTTCAGCACCTCAGGCGCGGCAGCCATCACGGCCCCCAGGGCCTGCCAGTTGCCGCAGAAATCGGGGATCAGCAGCTCGATCGTGGTGCGTGGCGAGCGCTGGCGCACCTGCTCGATGCAGGCCACGAATTGGGCGGCGCCCCCATCGGGCAGGTCGTCGCGGTTCACCGAGGTGATCACCACGTGCTTCAGGCCAAGCCGCGCCACCGCTTCGCCGAGGCGCTCGGGTTCGCTTGGATCGAGCGCCCGCACGCTCTTGTCGAAGTCGATGTCGCAGTAGGGGCAGGCGCGGGTGCAGCCCGGCCCCATGATCAGAAAGGTGGCGGTGCCACCGGCAAAGCACTCGCCGATGTTGGGGCAGCTGGCCTCCTGGCACACCGTGTTGAGCTGGAGATCCAGCAGCAGATCCGCCACCTCGCCGATGCGCTCCCGCTGGGGGGCCTTCACGCGCAGCCAGTCGGGTTTGAGCAAGGCGTTAGGGCTGCCCGCAGGGCATCAAGGGTGGGCCAACTGTAGGAATCGGCCGGGTGCCCCCCTGTCTGCCCCCCTCTCTGCCCCCTGTCTGCCGGCTCGCTGACCCGCCATCTCCTACACTCCGGCCATCGGGATGTAGCGCAGCTTGGTAGCGCACTTCGTTCGGGACGAAGGGGCCGCAGGTTCGAATCCTGTCATCCCGACTTTCAGCTGAGCCTGACGCCTCAGCCCCTTGCTCAGGCCAGTGCAGACCCTGGGTATCCCCGTGGTGTCACCACCCGGCCGCCCTCCAGCCTGGTGGTGCTGTTGCCCACCAGCACCAAGGTGAGCATGTCCACCTGCTCGATCGGCAATGCGCCGAGTCGGTGCAGGCTCACCTGTTCGTCGGCCCGTCCCAGCTGCCTCGCCAGCACCCCCGGGGTGCTGGCGGGCCTGCCCTGCAGCAGCAGCTCCCGGGCACGGCCCAGCTGCCAGTCGCGGCCGAGGGAGCGCGGGTTGTAGAGGGCCACCACGAAATCGCCTGCGGCGGCGGCCTGCAGCCGACGTTCGATCACCGCCCAGGGCGTGAGCCGGTCGCTGAGGCTGATGGTGCAGAAGTCGTGCATCAGCGGCGCACCGGCCCGGGCGGCCGCCAGCTGCAGGGCCGAGATCCCAGGATGCACGCTGAAGCCTGGGCGGTCGGCCTCCTCCAGGGCCAGCCATTGCTCCAGGGCCAGGCCTGCCATGCCGTAAATGCCGCTCTCGCCCGACGACACCAGGGCCACGGTGATCCCCTGACAGGCCAGGGCCAGCGCCTCGCTGCAGCGTTCCCGCTCCTGGGTGAGCTGGCCGTCGCGGCGGAGCTGATCCGGCCGGCGCAGCGGCTCCAGCAGTTCCAGATAGAGGCCGTATCCCACCCAGACGCTGCTTTCGGCCAGGGCCCGGCGCGCATCCGGTGTGAGCAGCTCCAGGCTGCCGGGGCCGCTGCCCACCAGATGCAACTGGCCCCGCTGCGGGGCCCATTGCGTTGCTGCGCAGCCAATGGCGATGGTGGCCGCGCCGCGCTCCTGCTCCCGTGGCCGCACGATGTGCTTCTCCTGCAACAGCCTGGCCGCGGGTCCTGCCGCCAGCAGTGCAGCCGCTTCGGCCACGCTGGCGGTGCCCAGCTCGGCGGCTACCACCGCCGATGGATTGGGCACCGGCACCGCCGCCAGTTGGTCGCTGCTGAAGCAGCGCAGCGGCCAGTCCTGGCGTTCAGCCAGGGCGAGCAGCGCCGGTTCATCGGCTTTGCGCGTAGCGCTGGCCAGGCCGGCGACGGCGGCGGGAGCCAGCTGCAGGGCCGCCAGGGCCTCACCCACCGCCCGCTCCAGCAGGCTCAGGCTCGTGTCGCGTTCGCAGCCCAGGCCTAGCCAGAGGGCTGGTGGATGCCAGCGGCATCCGGGGCCTTCGCTCACGCTCACCACCAATTGGTGGGCTGGCGTGCCATCGCTGTGGGCAGCAGCCCGCTGCGCGAAGGGTTGCAGGCCCGGCAGTTGTTGCCAGCAGGGGTTGCCCTCCCGATGCTCGAATCCGATGCCTTCACCCCGCTGGGCGGCCTTCATCAGGGCATCCCAGGGGCCATCGCCCCGGCGCCAGCCCCAGTTGCGGGCAAAGCTGTCGAGCGCCAGTTGGCCCGCCTGGCTGCTGGCCCCGGTACACACGGCACGGCCACCCAGGCTGGCTGCAATCGCCTGTGCCAAGGCTTCAGCACCCGCCTGATGGCCGCCGAGCAGGGGAATGGCGAACTGGCCTGCGGGATCGAGCACCACCACCGCTGGGTCGTGGGGTTTGCCGGCCAGCCGTGGGGCGATCAGGCGCGTGATGGCCCCGCAGGCCCCAACCGCCACGAAGGCGGAGCTGCGCGACCACTCCTCCTCCAGCAGGGTGCCGAGCTCACCCGCCTCCCAGTGATCCCCCTGCGGTGGCAGGGCCAGCCGATCGATCAACCCAGCGCTGAGCAGGCGGCGCAGCAGGGGAAGGGAGGCGGGGCCGAGGCTGAAGCCCCAGCTGGGTTGTTGACTCATCCCCCCAGCTTCTCCCGCAGCCCCGCCAGGGGGCCACGGGCCTTGGGCTGGACAAGGGACCCGTCCGCATTCACCAGGTCACGGGCAGAGGGTGGGGCCGGCCTGGCTATCACCGGTTGCTGTGCTGCCATAACGGTTGGCTCCTCGCTGCTGGAGGCGGCCGCTTCGGGGGGTGGTGGCGCCGTTGATGCGTCTGGTTCTGGCTGTGCAGGGGCGGCTGATTCGGCTGCTGCGGCCTGCTCAGGCTCGGGCGGTTGCGGCGGCGGGGCCTGTCCTGGATCCGGCTCCGACTCCGGCTCCGACTCCGGCTCCGACTCGGGTTCGGCGGCTGATTCGGGCTCAGGCTCAGGCTCAGGCTCCGGTTGGGGCTCAGGCTCAGGTTCTGCTTGGGGTGCAGCGGGTTGTGCAGGTTCCTGCGCTGCTGCCGGAGCTGCTTCGGCTTGGTCGGCAGGCGGGGCCTCGCCGCTCAGCAGGGCCAGTTGTCCGGGGCTCAGCTGGGGGTTGCGCCAGGCCGGGCGGGCGGCGCTGCTGATCACCACCTCCCGCACCAGGCTGTTGAACGGTGGGTTGAGTGCTTCACCGCGGGCGTCCAGCAGTTCCAGCTGCATGGCATTGCTGCCGGGCTGGAAGCCTTTGAGCCACAGCGGGGTCTGGCGATCCACCAGAACGCTGTCGCCGTTCACGCTCACCCGCAGCCGCCAGCGGGCGTCGTCGCTCTGCAGGTGCTGCAGCGGCGCATCCAGCAGGAGCCAGTCGAGCAGCACCGGCTCCTGCTGAGCGGCATCGGCCGGACTGGCCACGATCAGCTGGGCGGATCCCCGGGCTGGCAGTTCGGCACTGTTGCGGCCCACCCGATGCAGCCGGATCTGGCGCAGGGCGCCCGGCGATTTCACCGCTTCTCCCCAGGGCCTCGCGGCATACACCGTGAGGCGGTGGCTGCCGGGTTGCAGTGGGGGCATCGCCACTGCAGCCGCCGCTTCCGTGCTGCTGAGCTGCAAGGGTGGCTGTTGATCGAGTTGCACCACCAGATGCGGCCCGATGCCAAGGCCCTCGCTGTCGCTCAGCGGCCAGTCGCTCACGCGCAGCTGCAGGGTCCATGGACCCTCCGGCAACAGGGCGTCGTCGGCTGGTGCCACGATCTCAACCCGGGGCTGATGGGCGGCCAACCGCTCGCTGAGCACCGGGACCGCTCCCGGTGGCCCGACCTCCTGCAGGCGGGATGCCTGCTGCAGCGCCGGGGTCTCTCCCCCACGTGCGGCCCCGGTACCTGCTGAGCCGGGCTGAGCCCGGCAGCCACTGCTCACCAGGGTGAGCAGGGCCAGCACCAGGGCGATCAAGGCCCGCAACGGCGCCGCCTGCATGCCGATGTCTCCGTGGACTCCAGCTGGAGCAATCTGTTTGACCATTCTGCAGCGCCGCCAACGCAGCACCAGCAGATGGCTGTGTTTGCTTGTTGATCTGGCGAAAGAATTTCCTCTGAGATGTAAATAGCGGCTGTCAAGTAGGGGTTTAGCGATGTCGATAACCTCCTCTCAGAGCTCAGTCCCTGACTGGCTCGGCTCCGGATTGAACCTTTGTAACTGCCTGCCCGAGAGGCTTGGATTCCGCTTTTATACTCCTGCCAGCGGTCCCCTCTTTGGGGCCCAAGTACCAGTCAGGGCGGGGGTTCTCGGTTTCGGCCGTGCCCCGCTCGCCCTGGCTGGTGCCCATGGTTTCGGCGCTCGGTCTTTGGCCTGGCTCCGCCTCCGTGGCTCCAACTGGTCGCCGCCGCCGCCGGCTTCTGTCGGTGGCGGCCGTGGTCAGCAGGGTGGACCTCCACCTCGACCCCGTCCCTCGAGGAACGTCTCGATGACCATCAGCCCACCAGAGCGTGGGAAGGCCAAGGCCCAGGTCGACCGGGTGAACAACCCGGCCACCTTCGAACTGTTCGGCAAGCCC
>JBJTHL010000009.1:0-4242 GCA_046094445.1 Vulcanococcus sp. | reverse complement strand
CCAGGGCCCCCGCCGTCCAGCGCGCTGAGTTGCTCCATCCAGGGCTCGCTCGGCGGCGGCGGCGGGGCCTGATCCGCCGTGTCCTGCGGTGCCGTTGGGTTCGGCTGGGCGGTGCGATCGCCGCTCTGGCCCTCACCGCTGCCGCTGTGGCAGGCCGCCCCGGAAGCGGTGGCCGCCGGCATCAGCGGCCCCCCTGGCGAAGGGCCCGCCCTGAGCGGCCCCTGGCGGCTGCTGCTGCTGGGGGATGGCAGCCCCACGCGGCATCTGCAGTCGCTCACGGGCCTGCCGGTGGAGGTGGAGGTGATCGCCATGGCGGCCGATGCCGATCCCACCGGCGAGGCGCCCCTGGAGGTGGAGGAGCTGGAGCCGCCGCTGCTGCGGCGCCAGGTGTGGCTGCGCTGCGGCACCACCACCCTGGCCTGGGCCGAGAGCTGGTGGAACCAGCTGGAGGCGGAGCGTCACCTGGCGGAGCGCAGCCAACCGATCTGGCGCAGCCTCACCGCCAACCGGGCCGAGCTCTACCGGGAGGTGGACGGCCTGGCCCTGGTGGAGGCGCCCGCCCTGGCGGAGCGCTTCGCGGAGACGGGGCCGTACTGGAGCCGCCACTACCGCTTCTTCCGCCAGGGGCGCGAGCTCACGGTGATCCGCGAGGTGTTCTCACCACGCCTGGAACAGTGGCTGGGCCCCGCCTTACACACAGCGTCATGACAATCAATAACAGATGTATCACCACGCAACGGTTTGTGCTTGACAACTTGCACCCATTCGTGGTGGAGCCAGGATGGCGGCAGACGACAGCGATTGGCCGTGGCCCATCCGCACACCACCCCCCGTTCGCCGCAGCCGGACTGGCTGACGCTCACGGATCTCGGCCGGATCTACGGCATCTCCGCCCTGCACTGCGGCCGCCTGCTGCTGCAGGCCGGCCTGCGCCGCAGCGACGGCGAACCCACCCTGCGGGCCCTGGAGGGGGGCTGCGCGGCAGCCGCACCCACCCGGCGCCACGGCCAACCTCCGGTGTGGCACCGCAGCAACTGCCGCGAGGCCTTTGAGGCCGCAGGGCTGGAGACGGTGCAGCAGGCCAGCTTGGTGCAGCAATGGGCCAACCTGCTCAGCGCCCTCAACGAAGGCTCCGCTTCGATCAGCACCAGTGCCGATCAGATGGCCGAAGACCTACCTGGCGACCTGGTGGATCCGGTGAACCGTGAGCTGCGTGCCCTGGGCTGCAGCTTCCAGGTGAACCGCGTCAGCCGGGGCCCGGTGCCGCCTGCAGCCCGGCACCGGGGGCCGGCCGGAGCGGCTCAATCCCAGCGGCGCCGGGAGGAGCGCGGCACAGCGCGGCCCGAGGGCCTGGGCTGATCGGCGGGAGCCACAGCCTGGGGCTGCTGGCCGCCGCTGGGGCGGCTCCAGCGGTTGAGGGTGAAGCTGTCGTCGTCGGGCCAGTCCTGGGGTTCAGGGGCAGCCGGAGCCTCCGTGGGCACCCGCCGCTCCGGCAGCAGGGGCGTGCCGCGGCGGGAGATGGCCTCCAGGGGCCGGCGGCGGGACACCGCTGGCGCAGCCGCTGGTGCCGCTGGTGCCGCTTGCACCGGGGCCCCCTGCCAGGGCTCGCGCCAGCCGTCGTCGTCCTCCAGCAGCCAATCGATCTTCTGCTCCACCCAGCGGCCCAGATCGCCGGGGCGCAGGCGCGGTGTGGCTCCGGCCGCGGCTCCACGCACCGGCGGACGCGAGCCCGGGCGAGCCCCGGCCACGCCATCCACCAGTTGTCGTCCCGCTGACATCCATTGATCGAGCCGCTGCTCCAGGCGCGGTTCGGAACGCCGGTAGCTGCGCCCTTCGGAACGGCCGTCGGACCAATCGTCCGGCTCGCCCTCATCGCTGCGGTAGCGCGCGCGGTAGCGGGGGTCTTGCACCATGGCCGCAGGTTAAGAGGCCTCAGCGGCCAAGGCGGCGCAGGCGCAACCAGCGATCGCGGCCCATGCCCACCAGGGCGATGGCCACACCGCTGCACTGCAGCGCCCAGAGGAACGTGCTCATGGCCGGCAAGCTAGGCAGCGGCGGGCTCGAACACCAGCTGCAGATCGGCATGCCAGTGGCCGCCGTGGAAACGCTCGCAGCAGAGGCGGCAGGCCACACCCCGCTGGCGGCGCTTGTAGGGGCTGCTGAGGCCGCAGCGGGGGCAGCGGGCGATCCAGCGCGGCGGCCGGGCCGGCAGCGGGAAGCGGTGCCGCACGCTCACCTGGAACTCCTGCTGCGCCCCATTGATCGCCGCCATCCGCGCCCGGAAGTGGGGGCCATGGGCCTCCTGCAGCTGCAGCACCCGGTGGATCCAGGCGTGGATCATTTCGTGGCAGAGGGTGCTGGTGGTGGCCTCCGGAGGCAACGGCTCCAGCAGCGGCCGCGACAGCACGATCTCACTCAGCGCTGAACCATCGGCCCGACGCCCGAAGCGATAGAGCCCGGCGCTGCGGCGCATGCGGCCATCGCTCCAGCGCACACACACCAGGCTGGTGCCCTCGGGGGCCAGGGCGCCGGCGAAGTGCTCGCGGTTGAGCCGGTGGAACAGCGGCAGCAGCGGAACCAGGGGCATGCCGGTGGACGGGAGGCAGCGGGGCGCCGGGGCCGGCCGAGTCTGGCGGATGTGCCAGGGCGGCGCCGGCGGCGGCTCCGCTCCTGCAGAATCGGCCCACTTGCGAGGCGAGCGTCCATGGACACGCAACTGGTGCAGACCATCGGCACCAAGGCGCTGGCGGCCGGTGCCGGCGCCCTGCTGCTGTACTGGACGATCAACGCCGTGAAGCTGGTGCTGAACGCCCGGGGGATCAACCCGGTGATCAAGCAGTTCTTCACCCAGGTGGCCTCCGGCCGGATCGACGCCGCTTACCTGCTCACCACCAAGAACTACCGCTCGCACGTGAACCGCCAGCAGTTCCTGCGCTTCCTGGCTGGGCTGCAGCTCAACAAATACCGCAACCTCAAATCCGGCCGTCCCCGCATCCAGGAGGACCAGATCATCCTCACGGTGAAGCTCAAGGCCGAGAACAACGAAGAGCTACCGCTCGATTTCACCTTCGTGAAGGTGGAAGACGACTGGCGGGTGGACCGCATCCAGAAACTGGCGGCTGCCTGAGCCGCCCTGCGCGGCAGCCCCTGGAGCCCTCTCCGCTGATCGATCAGCCCCCGCCCTGTGAGCACCGCCCCCGCCGAATCGGTCGCCGCTGCCGCCCGCGCCGCTGAACTGCGGCGGCTGCTGAACCACGCCGCGCACGCCTACTACGTGCTCGATGCCCCCGACATGGAGGACGCGGTCTACGACCGCCTCTACCGGGAGCTGCTAGAGCTGGAGACCGCTCGACCCGAGCTGATCACTCCCGACAGCCCCACCCAACGGGTGGGAGGCACGCCGGCTGAGGGCTTCCAGAGCGTGCGCCACCGCATCGGCCTGCTCAGCCTCGACAACGCCTTCAACACCGCCGAACTGGAGGCCTGGTACGCCCGCCTGCTCAAGGTGCTCGACCGCCCAGCCGACACCGCGCTGCCGGTGGTGGGCGAGCTGAAGATCGATGGCAATGCCCTGGCCCTCAGCTACGCCAACGGCCTGCTGCAACGGGCCGCCACCCGCGGTGACGGCGAGCAGGGGGAGGAGATCACCGCCAACGTGCGCACGATCGGCGCCGTGCCGCTGCGGCTGCAACTGCAGCAGCCGCCCGCCTGGGTGGAGGTGCGCGGCGAAGCCCTGATCCCCGATGCCACCTTCGCGGCGATCAATGCCGAGCGGGCCGAACGCGGCGAGGCCCTGTTCGCCAACCCGCGCAACGCCTGTGCCGGCACCCTGCGCCAGCTCGATCCGCGCGTGGTGGCCGCCCGCCGGCTCGATTTCTTCGCCTACACCCTGCACCTGCCCGACGACTGGCAGCCGGCGGCCGGAGATCCGCCGAGGCCGCGCACCCAGTGGGACGCCTTGCAGTGGCTACAGGCCGCCGGCTTCAAGGTGAACCCCAACGCCGTGCTGCTGCCGGATCTGGCGGCGGTGGAGGCCTTCTTCGCCGCGTGGGACGAGGGGCGGCGGGCGCTCGCTTACGCCACCGACGGCGTGGTGGTGAAGCTCAACGACCTGAACCTGCAGGATGCGGCCGGCTTCACCCAGAAGGCCCCGCGCTGGGCGATCGCCCTCAAATACCCGGCCGAGGAGGCCCCCAGCCAGCTGCTGCGGCTCAGCTGCCAGGTGGGCCGCACGGGGGTGGT
>JBJTHL010000008.1:0-5045 GCA_046094445.1 Vulcanococcus sp. | reverse complement strand
GGCCCAGGCGTTGCATCACTGCCAGAACGCCGCCGCCAGCGGCGATGGGCGGGCGGTGGCCCGGCTGGAGCGGCTGCTGGGGTTCGATCCCTGCGAGCATCCGCTGGCGCTGCAGCTGGGGGGCGACGACCCACGGCTACTGGCGGAAGCAGCGCGAATGGGAGCGGATCGCGGCTACGACGAGATCAACCTGAACGTGGGCTGCCCCAGCGAGAAGGTGCAGAAGGGGCGCTTCGGCGCCTGCCTGATGGCGGAGCCCGATCAGGTGGCCCGCTGTGTGGAGGCGATGGCCAGGGCCACGGAGCTGCCGGTCACGGTGAAGCATCGGATCGGCATCGATGCGCGCGATTCCTACGCCGAGCTGCTGGCCTTTGTGGACACGGTGGCGGCCGCCGGCGCCCAACGCTTCAGCGTGCACGCCCGCAAGGCCTGGCTGGAGGGGCTCGACCCCAAGCAGAACCGCACGATCCCGCCCCTGCGCCACGACCTGGTGCATCAGCTCAAGGGCGATCGGCCGGAGCTCACGATCGAGCTGAACGGCGGCCTGCTGGATCTGGAGAGCTGCCAGCAGCAGCTGCAGTGGGTGGATGGGGTGATGGTGGGCCGCGCCGCCTCCGCCAGCAGCTCGGGATCGTCGCCCCCCAGCTGCAGCGCCAGCGGATGCTCGCAGGGATCGAACCCCAGCAGCCGCTCCAGCCGGGCCACCGCCCGCCCATCGCCGCTGGTGGCGGCGTTCTGGCAGTGATGCAACGCCTGGGCCACCACCAGTGCGCGGTAGAGCAGGCTGCGGCGGCAGAACTGCCGCATCAGCACCCGGAAGTGCCGATCGGTGTAATCGAGCATCGGCGCCACGCTGAAGCGGTGGGCGCCCGCGGCGGGTGCAGGCTCAGGCATGGCCCCATGCTGCCCGTCGCTTGCCAGGGTGGTGGCTGGATCACCGTTGTGGATGCCCCTGTCCCCAGCCCAGACCGCCAGCACCGCCGCCCCGGGCACCCCAGCGGAGCGCTGGAGCGTGGTGGTGGCCGGCGGCGGCCCGGCGGGCTTCATGGCGGCGATCGCCGCCGCCGAGGCCGGCCTGCGGCGGGTGCTGGTGCTGGAGGCCAGCCCTGAACCCCTGGGCAAGGTGCTGATCAGCGGCGGCGGCCGCTGCAACGTGACCCACGCCTGCTGGGATCCGCGCGAGCTGGTGGGCCACTACCCCCGCGGCAGCCGCGCCCTGCGCGGGCCCTTCAGCCGCTTTGCCAGCGGTGATGCGGTGGCCTGGTTCGATGCCCATGGCCTGGAGCTGGTGGAGGAGGCCGATGGTCGGCTGTTTCCCCGCAGCAACCGTTCCAGTTCGGTGATTCAAACCCTGCGCCAGGCGGCGGAACGGGAGGGCGTGGTGCTGCGCTCCCACACCGCCCTCCAGGCGGCCGAGCTGGGCCCCGGCGGTGGCTTCAGCCTGCGGGTGCGCGCGGCGGCGGCGGCAAGCCCACCCACCGCGCCTCTGCACGCCGATCGGCTGGTGCTGGCCACCGGCAGCCACCCCAGCGGCCGTCGCCTGGCCCAGGCCCTCGGCCATGGCCTGGTGCCGCCGGTGCCCTCGCTGTTCAGCCTCAGCCTGGCCGGTTCACCCCTGGTGGAGCTTGCGGGCGTCAGCCTGGATCCGGTGGGCTTGGAGCTGGATCTGGAGCTGCCGGCTGAGGCTCCTGCTGGCACGGCCAGCCGCTTTCGCCAGGAGGGTCCGGTGCTGATCACCCACCGCGGCCTGAGCGGGCCGGCCACGCTGCGGCTCACGGCCTTCGCCGCCCGGGCCCTGCAGCTCTGCGGCTATCGCGGCCGCCTCACCCTGGATTGGAGCGGCGGCCGCTCCCAGGCGGAGCTGGAGGCCCTGTTCGCGGAGCTCCGCCAGCAACAGGCCCGCCGTCAGCTGGGCACGGTGCGCCCCTGGCCGGCCCTCAGCCGCCGCCTGTGGCTGCAGCTGCTGCACACCAGCGGTGTGGACCCGCAGCTGCGCTGGGCGGACCTGGGCAAGCGGCCCCTGCAGCAGCTGATCACAGCCCTGCGGGCCAGCCGCTATGGCGTGAGTGGCCGCGGCCCCTTCGGCGAGGAGTTCGTGACCGCCGGCGGGGTGCCTTTGGGGGAGGTGAATCTCGCCACGATGGAGAGCCGCCGCGTGGCCGGCCTGTATCTGGTGGGTGAGCTGCTGGATGTGGATGGCGTCACCGGCGGCTTCAACTTCCAGCACTGCTGGACCTCCGGTTGGCTGGCGGGCCAGGCGCTCGCCGCTGCCCGGGTTGCCTCTACTTGATCTGCTCAAAGATGGAGAACATCGGCAGATACATCGCCACCAGAATCGAGCCCACGATGCCGCCCACGAACACGATCATCATCGGCTCCAGCATGGAGGTGAGCACCTTCACCGTGGCCTCCACTTCGTCCTCGTAGAAGTCGGCCACCTTGCTGAGCATGGTATCGAGCTGTCCGGTTTCTTCGCCGATCGCCAGCATGCTCATGGCCAGGTCGGGGAACACCTGATCGCGCCCCAGGGCCACGCTGAGCTGCACCCCCTCCTGCACATCGCCGCGGGCCTGGTGGATGGCATCGCTCAGGATCGTGTTGCCCGTGGTTTCCTGCACGATCTCCAGCGCCAGCAGGATCGGAACGCCTGCTCGGCTCAGGGAGCTGAAGGTGCGGCAGAACTGGGCCGTGGCCGTTTTCTTGATCAGATCGCCGAACAACGGCAGTTTCAGCACCAGGGCATCCACCCGTCGCCGGCCGATGGGGGTGGCATAGAAGCGCAGAAACAGCAGCACTGCCCCCAGCAGGATTCCCACCAGCACGAAGGCGAAGGGGGAGCGCAAGAGGTTGCTGAGATCCACCATCAGTTGGGTGAACGGCGGTAATTTGGCTTTGAGGCTGGCGAAGATGCCGGCAAAGGTGGGAATCACGAAGATCGTCATCCCCAGAAACACCAGCACCGCGATCACCAGCACCGACACCGGATAGCCCAGGGCTCCCTTGATCTGGTTCTGCAGCTTGGCGTTGCTTTCCAGCACCATCGACAGCCGCCGCAGCGTTTCATCCAGCACGCCGCCCGCTTCACCGGCCTCCACCATGGCGATGGTGAGCTTGTCGAACACCTTCGGCCAGCGCCGCATCGCCGTGCCCAGGCTTTCGCCCTCATTCACATCCGCGTTCACCGCCGTGAGGGCTCGCTTGAACAGCGGCATCTTCTGCTGTTCCGCCATCAGGCTGAGGCTGCGCACAATCGGCACCCCCGCATCCACCAGGGCGGCCATCTTGTTGGCGAACAGGGCCTTCTCGCGCACCCCCGGCCGGGCCTCCAGCAGTTTGCCGAGATCGGCGTTGAGCAGGCTGCTCGCCGCGCTGCTGCTCGAACCTGGCCCTCCACCGTTGCTGCTGCCGTTGCTGCGGCCCGTGCCGGCCTGCTCCAGGCTGGTGGGCACGATCCCCCGCTGGCGCAGGGTGCGGCGGGCGCTGCTCAGATCGGCCGCCTGCACCCGCAGGCGGCGCGTCTGCCCGGAGGCTGTGGTGTAGCTGGCGGTGAAGGTGGGCACAGGGGTGGGGCTGAGGCTCAGCCGGCGCTGCCGTCGATCAGGCGGCCCAGTTCCTCGGGTTTGCTGGCCTTGGCCACGGCTTCCTCACGGCTGATGCTGCCCTGCTGCACCAGGTTGGCCAGGGCTCGCTCCAGGGTCTGCATGCCCAGTTGGCCTCCGGTCTGAATATGGGAATAGATCTGGGCCGTCTTGCCCTCGCGGATCAGATTGCCGATCGCGGGCGTGTTGAGCATGATCTCCTGGGCCATCACCCGTCCGAACTGACCCGGCGATGGATTCAGGCGCCGGCAGAGGGTCTGCGAGAACACCGCCAGCAGGGAGCTGCTCAGTTGCACGCGGATCTGAGTCTGCTGGGCGGGCGGGAACACATCCACCATGCGATCCACCGTTTGGGAGGCGGAGCTGGTGTGCAGGGTGCCGAACACCAGGTGGCCGGTTTCGGCGGCGGAGATGGCCAGCTGAATGGTTTCCAGATCGCGCATTTCCCCCACCAGAATCACATCCGGGTCCTCGCGCAGGGCTGCCCGAAGGGCGGCAGCGAAGCTGCGGGTATCCTCCCCGAGCTGGCGCTGGTGGATCACGCTCTTTTCATTCTTATAGGTGAACTCGATCGGGTCTTCGATCGTGAGAATGTGTTCCGCGCGCGTGAGGTTGATGTGATTCAGCAGTGCCGCCAGGGTGGTGGTTTTGCCTGATCCTGTGGGGCCGGTCACCAGGATCAGGCCCCGGGGTCGGTGGCTTGTTTCCTCCACCACCGCCGGCAGGTCCAGGCTCATCAGGCTGGGGATCGTATTGCCCAGTGCCCGCAGACAGGCGGCGTAGGTGTTGCGCTGGCGGTACACATTCACCCGGAAGCGGGCCACGCCCCGCAGGCCGTAGGCGCAGTCGAGCTCCCAGGTCTGCTCCAGCTGTTTGCGTTGGGAATTGTTGATCATCGAGAAGATCAACCGGTTGCACGTGTCTTCGCTGAGCTTCTGCTCCCGCATCGGTCGCAGGGCGCCGCTGAAGCGCCCGTAGGGCGGCTGTCCGGCCGCCAGGTGCAGGTCGCTGCCCCCCTGCTGCACCAGCTCCTCCATCAGTTCCTCGATCTGGAGGTCCATCGCTGGGAAACGGGATCGGTGCCGGGATCAGTCTGTGGGGGTTGTCCTGCCGCGGCAACCGCGCTGCTGCGCTCAGCCGTCGGCGCCCCGTGAGGTGAGGCAGTACGGACACTCCAGCCAGGCATCGCGCAGGCCGGCGCCGCAGCCCTGGCAGGTGATCGTGTGCAGGGCGCGGATGCGCCGCTCCGATTCCAGCGCGGAATCCGTGAGGATCATCCGCTCGATTTCCTCCAGGGTTGTGTACCCCTGCCGCACCAGATCGAGGCCGTAGCCCAGCAGGGTTTTCATGCCCCCTTCCAGGGCCAGCCGCCGGATCTGATCGGTGCTGGCCCGCTGGGCGATGGCCGCCGCCATGCCCTCTTTGCAGCGCAGCACTTCGTAGACC
>JBJTHL010000007.1:0-2696 GCA_046094445.1 Vulcanococcus sp. | reverse complement strand
CCGCTTTCCTCAACCAACAGGGCCGCGCCCGCATCACAGCCGCGCAGTCCGCCGCCATGGATGCGGCACGCGGTTGTGCGGCCTCCCAGGTGACCGGTGACACCTTCACGGTGCCGAACAATGTGACGCGTGGGGGGGCCGGCTGCGCTGCTGCCGGTGTGGTGACCATGACGGCCAACAACGCCGACTTCACCACCACGACAGCTGCCGTCGCCACGGTTGCGGCCGATGGATCGGTCGCGCTCACAACCTGCGCAGCAGCTGCAGGCTGGACGGCCGGAACAGCGCCCACCTGCACGCCCACCCGCTGATCAGCTGCTGCTCAAGGCCACCCACTCATCACCCGTTCCGTGCTCACGCGCTGGCGGCGCGCACCTTCAGGGAACTCCTGATCCAGCCGCAACGCCAGCAATCCCGTGCTGGCCTGCAGACAGGCAGAAGCGCTGCGGCTGCTGGAGCCGGCCAGATCCAACCCGGGTTCACCGGAACCCAATAGTCGGCTGCAGCCCCTCCAGGCCGCCGGTGCTGGGGCGAGCCCATCGAGCAGGACCCGGTTCTGGCTCTGGGTGCCCAGGCTGGGCTGGCCATCCAGGCCGTAGGCGGGGCCGCAGCGCATCAGCACCTGCCTCCGCCAGATCCCACTGGGCGCGGTGCCCACGGAGTAGGTGATGGCGCCGGCCGTGGTGCTGAGGTGCAGCAGCGGCAGCCGGCCCGACAATCCGCAGGCGTGCTGCTCCCGTTGGGGATCGCTGCTGATGCGGCTGGCCAGGGCCAGATCGGCCTGGATCAGATCCAGGGTGCGCTGCTGGAAGGCTCGCTCCCGTAGCAGCCGCACCAGGCTGGCACTGGCACGACCGTCCTGAAACACGATCTGCAGGATGGTGCCGCTCATCAGCACCCCGATGCTGAGGGAGATCAGCAGCTCCACCAGGGAAAAGCCAGCGTCATCACGGGCCATCGGGTTCACAGCAAGGGATCGGGAACGCAGGCGCTGCTGTTCAGCCCGACGGCCGGATCGCCCTGATAGCGGCCAAGCCTCACCACCCCGAGGGGCGGAGCCAGCACCAGACAACGCCGCACCGCCGTACCAGGCGTGCTGAGCACGGCGGTACCGCCATCGAGCACCAGGCCGTTGCGGCTGAATCGCAGGGCAGCTGGGAAGTTATGGCGAAGCTCCAGCGCGCCCTGCAGGCCCGGTTCGTGGAGACCCTCACGGGGCTCGAAACAGCTGGGCAGATCCGCCACGGCGCCGGGCTGCCAACCGCTGGCGCCCAGGCTGAGGGCACAGGGCTGACCGCGGCGCACCGCCTCCTCCCTGGCCTGCTCCAGCCCCTGCCCCAGCCGCCGCCCTGCAGCTTCCAGCCGTTGACGCGCCAGGGCCTCCACGCCGCTGGGCAAGCTGAGCCCCGCCAGCAGGCCGAGAACCGCCAGCGCCACCAGGGCCTCGGGCAGCGTGAGCCCGCACTCGGCGTAGCCCCTGCAACGACGGACCACGCTCACAGCACCCCCCCTGTGCTGCCAGCCACGACGGAGGTGGGTGGGACGCACAATCCGAGCGCCAGCGGACTCACCAGGCGGTGCCGCTGCACCTGCGGCATGCCGCTGAGCTGCCAGCTGATCACCAGCGCTTCGGTGTCTGTGCTGCGCCGCAGCTGACGCTGCACCCCATCCGCTGGCGTGAGGCCCGCTGCGAGCGACTCCATCGCCGCCAGCGCCTGCTGGCACGACTGTGATGCCGTCAGGCTGCGTCGCCACTGACCCTGAAGCTGCAAGCGGTCCTGCTCCAGCCGCTCCAGGGCCTGTTCGCGGGCCCGGCCGCTCAGGGTGCTGGCCGCCGTGGCCGCCGTGATCTGCAGGGCTCCTCCGGCCGCCACGGCAAACACCGTGCTGGCCACCACCGCTTCCACCAGCTGCATCAGCCCACCTCCCGCAGCGCGCCAACGGGCACGAGGGTGAGCGCAAACCGGCGTTGCGGGCCGCTCTGGCCAACCTGCAGCACCATCTGCCCACCCTCAGGTGTGGGTTGCCAGCCTTGCAGGTGCACCACCTGCCCCCCCTGCACGCTCTGCAGCAGCCGCTGGGCATCAAGACCCAGGGGACAGCCGGCGGGCGCCACCGCTCCCACCTGCCAGGAGGACGAGGGCAGCGGCCGCAGGCAGCTGTAGGGCCCCGTGAGCGCCGCCGCCAGCTGATGGGCGGCCGACGCCAAGGCATCGTCGACCTGCTGACGGTCACCAGCGGTGGCCTGGATCCTCCGACTGTGCAGCACGGCCATTTGCAGCGAGAGGCTGCTGAGCAGCAGCAGCAAGGAGGCCGACATCGAGAGCGGCAGCAGGAAGCCCGCCTCAGCCGATGGCGGTCGCCCCCGCCTGCGCACCGGACCAGCCGTCATGGAAGGAACCCTCCCGGACCAACCCGCTGAACATTCCCGCCCCTGGGGCAGCTGGTCCGTTGCGAGGGCGCCGATCTCGGCGCGGCTGATCAGGCAACAAAAAAGCCCCTGCCGTAGCAGGGGCTCCAGTGTCGATCGGGTGATCGATCAGCCAATCGCAGGTGCGGTCAGGGCCACAGGGGTGGCCTGAGCAGCAGCCAGGTCCAGCGGGAAGTTGTGAGCGTTGCGCTCGTGCATCACTTCCATGCCCAGACCAGCGCGGTTCAGAACGTCAGCCCAGGTGTTCAGCACACGACCCTGGGAA
>JBJTHL010000006.1:0-3709 GCA_046094445.1 Vulcanococcus sp. | reverse complement strand
GATGTGGGGCAGGATCTGGAGGTTGGTGAAATCGGCGGCGCGGATCTTGAAGCGCCAGGGGGTCACGTCGTCGTTGCCCTGGATGAACACGCCGATCTCCCCCTTGCCGGATTCGAGGCTGGTGTAGAGCTCACCGCTGGGGATCTTGATGGTGGGGGCCACCTTCTTGGCCACGATCTGGTAATCGAAGCCGGCGAACTCACTGCCCTTGCCCTCGGCCATGCGGCGGGCCTCCAGGTTTTCGGTGGGGCCGCCGGGGATCATCGCGCAGGCTTGGCGCAGGATCTTGAGTGATTCGCGCATTTCCTGGATGCGCACGCGGTAGCGGGCGTAGCAATCACCCTCCGTCTGCCAGGCCACGTTCCAGTCGAAATCGTCGTAGCACTCGTAGTGATCCACTTTGCGCAGATCCCAGGGCACCCCGGAGGCGCGCAGCATCGGGCCCGAGAGGCTCCAGTTGATCGCCTGTTCACGGCTGATGGTGCCCAACCCTTCAATCCGCTTGCGGAAGATCGGGTTGTTGGTGATCAGCTTCTCGTATTCATCGATCTTGGGGCCGAACCAATCGCAGAAGTCGAGGCACTTCTCCAGCCAGCCATAGGGCAGATCGGCCGCCACACCGCCGATGCGGAAGTAGTTGTTGTTGATCAGCCGTTGGCCGGTGGCCGCTTCCCAGAGGTCGTAGATCATCTCCCGCTCGCGGAAGATGTAGAAGAACGGCGTCTGCGCGCCCACGTCCGCCAGGAAGGGGCCAAGCCAGAGCAGGTGGTTGGCGATGCGGTTGAGCTCCAGCATCAGCACACGGATGTAGCTGGCGCGCTTCGGCACCGGCACATCGGCCAGGCGCTCCGGCGCGTTCACCACGATGGCCTCGTAGAACATGCCTGCCGCGTAATCCATGCGGCTCACGTACGGCACGAACATCACATTCGTGCGGTTCTCGGCGATCTTCTCCATGCCGCGGTGCAGGTAGCCGATCACCGGCTCGCAGTCCACCACGTCCTCGCCGTCGAGCGTCACCACCAGCCGCAGCACCCCGTGCATCGAGGGGTGGTGGGGGCCGAAGTTGACCACCATCGGCTCTGTACGGGTCTCGAGCTGGGTCATGGCGGCCTGATCGGCTGCGTCGGCGTTGGCACTCTAGAGAGCTCGGATGGCTTCTCAGTCAGCCGGTTCCTTCCCGCACCACGGCAGGGATGCGCGTCTGGTGGCTGTGCATCTCCTGGGCGGCCGCCGATGATTCCAGGATGGACGCCTCAGCCTTCCACCACCGCCCCGTGCTGGCGCCCGCCGTGCTGGAGGGGCTGGCCCCCCTCGGCGACCTGCTGCAGGGGCGGCCCGCCGGCGGGGTGCTGATCGATTGCACCCTCGGCGGCGGCGGCCATAGCGGGCTGTTGCTGCAGGCCCATGCCGGTTTGCGCGTGGTGGGGCTGGATCAGGACCCAAGCGCCCGTGCCGCCGCCGCCGAGCACCTCGCCCCCTTCGGTGATCGGCTGGCGATCGTGGCCACCAACTTCGCCGATCACAGCCCCGCTGAGCCCGCGCTGGCGGTGCTGGCCGATCTGGGGGTGAGCAGTCCGCAGCTGGATGTGGCGGAGCGGGGCTTCAGCTTCCGCCACGATGGCCCGCTCGACATGCGCATGAATCCCCAGGCCGGAGAGACGGCCGCCACGCTGATCGAGCGCCTCGAGGACAGCGAGCTCGCGGATCTGATCTATGCCTACGGCGAGGAGCGCCTGTCGCGCCGCATCGCCCGTCGCATCAAGCAGCAGCTCGCGGAGCAGGGGCCATTCAGTGGCACGGCGGCCCTGGCCTACTGCGTGGCCGGTTGCTACCCGCCCCAGGCGCGCCGCGGCCGCATTCACCCCGCCACCCGCACCTTCCAGGCCCTGCGCATCGCCGTGAACGATGAGCTGGGGGTGCTGGATCGGCTGCTGGCGGTGGCTCCCGATTGGCTGGAGCCCGGCGGCCTGCTGGCCGTGATCAGCTTCCACTCCCTGGAGGATCGGCGTGTGAAGACGGCCTTCCTCAGCGATGAGCGCCTGCAGCGGGTCACCCGCAAGGCGATTCAGGCGACGCCCGAGGAGGCCGAGGCCAACCCCCGGGCCCGCAGCGCCAGGCTGCGCATCGCCCGCCGCCGGTGAGGCCGGCAGGGTTTCAGCCCTCGCCCAGCAGGCCGGTGCGGTCGTCGCTGCCGAACAGCTGGCGGTAGGCGGCGGTGCTGATGCAGAGCATCAGCGGCAAGATCACGAACAATCCGCCGTAGCTGAACAGCAGGGCGATGGCCTGCAGCGCCGTTTCCACCACCGCCAGCCACAGCACCATCCCCCAGCTGGGATTCACGCCCGCCACGCCGGCCCGCAGGGTGGCCAGGGGCTGCCCTTCCTGGAACAGTGCCAGCTGGATCAGGAACTTCTGGGTGATCAGGAACCACACATAGGCCGCGGCGAACAGCAGCAGCGGCAGGCTGGCCAGCACGGCGTTCAGCTTGCCCAGGCCGGTGCTGAGCAGGCCGGCGATCAGGGCCGCCAGGGCCACCACCAGCAGCAGCGCCAGGCCGGAGAGCAGCACCCGGCCGCCGGCCGGGCCATCCCAGCGGGTGAAGCTGCGGAACTCGGGCCGCTGGCCATCGAGGCAGCGCCAGGCGGAGCGGGTCAGCCCCACCAGGCCCCAGAGCGTCACCACCACATAGCCCACGGCCCCCACCACCAGGGCGAGGCCGGCGGCGATCGGGTGCAGGCCCAGCAGCTCCTGGCTGGCCAGGCGCAGGCCGCCGGCAGTGGCCAGGCCGGCGAACGGCAGCGCCACCACCAGCACCAGCACCTGGAACAGCAGGAAGCTCCAGGGGGCGCGGCAGAAGGCCTGCCAGCCGTCCTCGATGGCCCGCAGCACCTGCAGCTGGTTGGTTCCCGGGTTGCTCGGCCCCATGATCACAAGGTTGCTTGCCGGACGCTAGCGATGGCCTGTTCCGCTGCCCAGCACCGCTGACGCCATGACCCGCATCGATCTGCTGTGGTGGGCGGCGCTGCTGTTGCAGCTGCTGGCCATCCCCGGTGCGCTGCTGCCGGTGCTGCCGGGGCTGGTGCTGCTGCCCCTGGGGGCACTGCTGTGGTGCTGGGCCGTGGGCGTTGCCGTGGCCTGGCCCGTGCTCGCCCTGGCCTGCGCGCTGCTGCTGCTGGGCTGGGGGGCGGATCTGCTGGGGGTGGTGCTCGGTGCGGCGCGGCTGCAGGCCAGCCGCTGGGCCTCTCTCGGTTCGGGTCTGGGGTTGCTGCTGGGGGTGCTGGGGCTGCTGCCGGCCCTGCCGGTGGGGGGGCCGCTTCTCGGTGCGCTGCTGGGCCCCTTGCTGGGGGCCGCCGCCGGTGAGCTGCTGGCGGAGCTGGTGGCCTCCCGCCGCGGGGGCCTGGCCCTGCTGCGGCGTTCGGCCCTGGTGGGGTTGGCGGTGGTGAGCGGCATGCTCGTGAGCAAGCTCGCCCAGGCGCTGCTGGCCCTGTGCGGGGCGGCGGGTTTCGTGGTGCTCAGCCTGTGGGGCCCTGCCGCAGTGCCCTGACGGCCTCCGCCACCAGGGCCACCGCCGCGTCGATCTCCGCCGCGGTGGTGTCGGCCCCCAGGCCGAAGCGGATCGAGGCCGCGGCCTGCCGGCGGCTCAGCCCCAGGGCCTGCAGCACGTGGGAGGGTTCACCGCCGCTGCAGGCCGAGCCGCTGCTCACCG
>JBJTHL010000005.1:0-10323 GCA_046094445.1 Vulcanococcus sp. | reverse complement strand
TGGCGGAGGTGGAGCGCAACCGCGAGCGGCTGGAGCGCCTTGAGGCGGTGGTGAGCGTGGGCCAGATCTCCGGCGCCATGGGCACCTACGCCAATACCGATCCGCGGGTGGAAGCGATCGCCTGCGCCAAGCTTGGACTGGTGCCCGACACCGCCAGCACCCAGGTGATCTCCCGCGATCGCCACGCCGAATACGTGCAGACCCTGGCCCTGGTGGGGGGTGCCCTGGAGCGCTTCTCCACCGAGATCCGCAACATGCAGCGCACCGATGTGCTTGAGGTGGAGGAGAACTTCGCCAAGGGGCAGAAGGGCAGCTCCGCCATGCCCCACAAGCGCAACCCGATCCGCAGCGAGCGGATCAGCGGCCTGGCCCGCGTGTTGCGCAGCTATGTGGTAGCGGCCCTGGAGAACTGCGCCCTCTGGCACGAGCGCGACATCAGCCACAGCTCCGTGGAGCGGATGATGCTGCCCGATTGCTCCGTGACCCTGCACTTCATGCTGCGGGAGATGACCGCCGTGGTGAAAGGCCTGGGTGTGTACCCGGACAACATGGCCCGCAACATGAATGTGTATGGCGGTGTGGTGTTCAGCCAGCGGGTGCTGCTGGCCCTGGTGGAAGCCGGCATCAGCCGCGAAGACGCGTATCGCATCGTGCAGCGCAACGCCCACACCGCCTGGAACACCACCGGCGGCGACTTCCGCGCCAACCTCGAAGCGGACGCCGACGTGACGGCCAGCCTCAGCCCCGCCCAACTGGCCGACTGCTTCTCCACCGACCTCCACCAGGCCAACCTGGGCGAGATCTGGGAGCGGCTGGGGATCTGAGGGCCAACCAGCCTTCAGGCCCGGTGATACGGCCCACCCTGCTGAATGCTCAGGGCCCGGTAGAGCTGCTCCAGCAGCAGCAGCCGGGCCAGCTCATGGGGAAAGGTCATCGGTGAGAGGCTGAGCTGCCAGCTGGCCTGGCCCTTGATGCTGGGGTCGAGCCCATCGGCGCCACCGATCACAAAGGCCCAGCGCTCTGAGCCCGAGCCATCCAGGCGCTGGGCGAAGGCGGTGGACGCGAACGTGCGCCCCTCCTCGGTGAGGGCCACCCAGCGCTCCTCCGGCCGCAGGGCGCTGCGGATCGCCTCCGCCTCGCGGGCCATGCCACCATCGCGCAGCTCCACCACCTCCAGGCCCGGCAAGCGCTTGAGGTAGAGCGCCACCCCCTCACTCACCCAACCCTTGCGGATCTTGCCCACCGCCAGGATGCGGATGCGGGAGGGGTTGAGCACGGCCACTCCGGCACTGCCGTCAGGCTACGGCGATCAGCAACCGCACCCTCCACCGCCGCGATGAGCGCCCCGCCAAGTCTTCCCCTGCCCGTCCTCGCCCTGTTCTGGACACCCTACGCCGATTGGATCTACACGGCCGTGAGCACCACCGGCCTGCTGCTGTTCGTGTGGCTGGTGCTCAGGCCGCGGGGGTGATGGGGGCGTCCGCAGGGTCCGCCGGCAGCGTGGCCCGCGCCGTGGCCGGGTTGGATCCGGCACCACCCGCCAGCAGGTCGATCGGTTCGCACACCGGGAAACGGTTGATCGCCTTGAGGGCAGCGCGGGCGTTGCTGCGCAGCTGCTCGCTGATGGCTTCGCAGTAGGGGATCTGGGCCAGCAGGTCCACGGTGCGGCGCATGATGCGCACCACATCGCCCTCATCGAGCGAGGTGTTGGCGATCAGGTCGTTCCAGCTCACGCCCTTGGCCCAGGCGTACACCAGGCCCATCAGCTCCGGCTCGAACCACAGGGGCATCACCACCTGGGCGGACTCCTGCTGGCGCTGCAGTTCGCGGCGCAGGCCGCGGAGGTCGTGCAAGGCCTCTTCGGAGGCGGGTGTTGGCGGGAAGCCGCTCCACAGATCGGGGCGGTTCACCTCGGTGGAGATCGCCTCGAGCACCGAAGCCAGATCGGCCGGCTCCAGCTCATCGAGGTGGCCGCTCATCAGCGCCAACCCCAGCCAGAGTTCGTTGTCGCCGCGCAGGGCGCCCACGGTGCGACCGATCTCGGTGGGTTCGAGGCCCTCGTCGCCCGCCAGGCAGCCGAAATGGCGCAGGATCTCGATCAGGGCCAGAACGGTGTCCCAGTGGCGGTTGGCGCGCACATGCAGGATGCGCTGCCGCTCCTCGATCTCGGCCTCCAGCTCCTCGATGCGGAAGCGCTGCTTCTTGAGCTTCTTGCGATCACCGGCGCCGTGGGCCGGGTGCAGCTCCAGGGCCAGGTCGAGCTCATGCACCAGATGCGCCTGGGCCTGCACCTCGCCGGCCAGGTCGTACTGGGGGGTGGCCATGTCGTGGCGGCGGGCCATGTGAGCCACCGCCAGGGCCAGTCCGCCGCTGGCCTGGTCGCCGTGACGCAGCTCGCCGGAGCGGTGCATCTCGGGCGCCTCCACCTCCTTCACCTGCAGGCAGCTCAGCTCGGCGTGCAGAGCCACCACGGCGCTGCAGGGCAGCAGCACCCACACGTTGTCATCGGTGAGGCACTGCAGCAGCGGGAACTGGCCTGGGCCTTCCACCTTGTCCACGATCACCGCCGGGGTGACGCGGCTGCGCAGCACCGGCGCCTTCAGGCTCACCAGCGTGCCCTCACTGGCGAAGCGCAGCGCCAGGGTGAGTTCATGGGCCAGGTTCTCTTCATCCTGCTGCTGCAGGAGCCGCAGCAGACGACGCTCCTCCCGCAGGCGACCGCGCTGCTTCTCGTAATCCTCGAAGTCGTCCCAGGCCACCTCCACCACCTCACCGCTGAGCTGGCTGAGCTGGGCGCGCAGCTCGCTGATGCGGGCTTCGTCTTCGCTGAGATCCAGCGTGGCCAGATACCGACCGAAGCTGCGCTCCACCAGCTCCTTGGCCTTGGCCAGGTCGTGGCGCTGCAGCAGGTTGAGCACCATCCCGTAGCTGGGGGTGAACTGGCTCACCAGCGGATCAGCCGGCGCCGTGGCCAGCTGGCCCGCCTCCCGCACCCCTTCGAAACGGCTCTGTACGGTCACCACATAGCCCTGGGTGTCGAGGCCACGGCGGCCGGCGCGGCCGGCCATCTGCAGAAACTCGCTGCCCATCAGCGGCCGATGCCCCCGCTCGGTGCGCTTGGACAGGGCTGAGATCACAGTGCTGCGGGCGGGCATGTTGATCCCCGCCGCCAGGGTTTCGGTGGCGAACACCACCTTCACCAGCCCCTGCTGAAACAGCTCCTCGATCAGCTCCTTCCAGGCCGGCAGCACGCCGGCGTGGTGGGCGGCGATGCCCCGCAGCAGGGCCTCGTCGTGACCGCCATCGCGCACGGCCTCGGGCGTTGCCGCGATGAACGCCTCCAGCCGGGCGGCGATGCGGGCCTGCTCCTCGGGCGTCACCAGACACACCGCGCCCAGATCGCGCACGGCCTTGTCGCAGCCGCGGCGGCTGAAGATGAAATAGATGGCCGGCAGCATCTCCCGCTCCGCCATCTGCGCCACCACGAACCCCAGGGGCGGGGCTTCGGGCTGGGGCGGCTTGGGGGTTTTCGGACCCTTGCGCTTGTTGCCCTTCGGCGCCCGCCACACCTTGCAGTTGGGGTGCAGGCCAGTGCCCTCGTCGTTGAGCAGCGGGTGCAGGCCCTTGGCGCTGCAGAAGCTGAAGGCCAGCGGCACCGGCCGGAAGTCGCTGAGCACCAGCCGGGTGGGGCCGTGCACCCGCTCGATCCAATCGGTGAGCTGCCCGGCATTGGCCACCGTGGCCGAGAGGGCCACCAGCTGCACCGCGGGCGGGCAGTGGATGATCGATTCCTCCCACACGGTGCCCCGCTGGGAGTCGTTCATGTAGTGGCACTCATCGAGCACCACCGCCTCCACGTCGGCCAGGGGGTCGTCGCCCTGATCGGCTTCCGCATAGAGCATGTTGCGGAAGATCTCGGTGGTCATCACCACGATCGAGGCCTCGCGGTTCACCGTGAGGTCGCCCGTCATCAGGCCCACCCGCTCGCTGCCGAACTGCGCGCGGAAATCGCGCAGCTTCTGGTTGGAGAGAGCCTTCAGCGGCGTTGTGTAGAACACCTTCTGGCCATGGGCCAGGGCGCGGTGGATGGCATACTCGCCCACCAGGGTCTTGCCCGAGCCGGTGGGGGCACTCACCACCACCGAATGGCCCTGGTTCAACGCATCGATCGCCTCCAGCTGGAACCCATCAAGCGGGAACGGGAACAGCTCCGCCAGATCAAGCCGGCTGGTGGAAGCAGGGGTCATGGCGCCATCCTATGGGCGGCCGGGGATGCGCTCAGACCCATGCCGCCCAGGCCCCAGAAGGCATCCATGGCCGAGGGCCAGCGGCCCTTCAGCCGCCGATCCAGACTGGCCCAGCGTCGCGTGGCTGGAGTGTGACCCACGGTTCAGCCGCCCCGGGGGACTGGCGCCAGCCGCTGCGGGATGGGCTGGCGGCATTGCCGTCGGAGCGGCTGCGGGGCTTGCGGCCGTTGGTGCCGGCAGGCCAGGCGGGCTTGAGCCTCCAACCCGGCGACCCGCCGCTGCTGGATCTGGCCAGCAACGACTACCTCGGCCTCAGCGGCCATCCAGCCATCCGGGCCGCCGCCGCCGCCGAGCTGGCGGCGAGCGGCCTCGGGGCCGGGGCCTCGCGGCTGGTGAGCGGCAGCCGGCCGGTGCATCACACCCTGGAGAACGCCCTGGCCGGCTGGCTGGGGCGGGAGAGGGTGCTGCTGTTTCCCAGTGGCTTTCAGGCCAACCTGGCGGCCGTGGCGGCCCTCAGTGATCGCCACAGCCTGGTGTTGGCCGACCGCCTCATCCATCACTCGCTGCTGGCGGGCGTGCGGGCCAGCGGCGCCCGGCTGCAACGCTTTGCCCACAACGACGCCGACGATCTCGAGCGCCGACTGCAGGCGGCCCGGGCCGAGAGCGCCAGCCGGCGGCTGCTGGTGCTCTGCGAAAGCCTGTACAGCATGGAGGGCACCACGCCGCCCCTGCAGCGGCTGCAGGCCCTCTGCCGCCAGCACCAGGCGGCGCTGCTGGTGGATGAAGCCCATGCCCTGGGGGTGCTCGGCCCCGGTGGCCGCGGCCTGGCCCATGACCTGGCCGATCTCGCCCTGCTCAGCGGCACCTTCGGCAAGGCCTTCGGCAGCGGCGGCGCCTTCCTCGCCGGCGATGGCCTGGTGATCGACTGGCTGCTGCAGCACAGCGGTCCCTTCCGCTACACCACAGCCCTGGCGCCGCCCCTGGCGGCCGGGGCCCTGGCGGCCCTGGAGTGGCTGCAGCGCCAGGAGCGCAGCGGCGATCATCCCGGGGCCGCGCTGCTGGAGCGCGCCGAGCGCTGGCGCGCGGGCCTGGCGGCCGCCGGCTGGCCCCGGCCGCCCGGCCAGGGGCCGATCCTGCCGCTGCTGGTGGGCGGCGATGGGCGCGCCCTGGCGCTGCAGCGGCAGCTGGAGGCGGCAGGGCTGCTCAGCGTGGCCATCCGCCCCCCCACCGTGCCCGCCGGCAGTGCCCGCCTGCGCCTCGTGCTCCGGCACGACCTCCCCAGCGGCAGCCTGCGACGCTTGCTGGCAGCCCTCGGCCCGCCATGACCACGCAACTGCTCGCCCTGCATGGCTGGGCCGGCGACCAGCGCAGCTGGGCCCCCTGGGCGGCCCTGGCCGAGCAGCGCGGATGGCGGTTCAGCTGTGCCGAGCGGGGCTACGGCCACCTGCCGCCGCAGATGCCCATCTGGCAGACCGATGCGCAGCGGCGCGTGGTGATCGGCCATTCCCTCGGGCCGCACCTGCTGCCCGCGGAGCTGTGGCAGCAGGCCACCGCCGCGGTGCTGCTCGCCAGCTTTGCGGCCTTCATCCCGCCCGGCCGCGAGGGGCGCCCCGTGGCAGCGGCGCTGCGGGGGATGGCCGCGCGGCTGGCGGCCGGCGAAGCCAACGCGCTCCTGCACGACTTCCAGCGCCAGGTGGCCGCGCCGTTTCCCCCAGAGCGGCTGCCGCCAGGACCGCTCGACCAGGGGATTTCGGCCGCCGGCGCCCAACGGCTGGCGGCGGATCTGGAGCTGCTGGCCTGCACCAGAGGCCTGCCGGCCGGGATGCCGCCAGGCATTCCTGTGCTGCTGGTGGAGGCCGCCGATGATCAGATCGTGAGCGCCGCCAGCCGCGCCCTGTTGCGGCAGGCCCTGCCCGAGGCCAGGCTGTGGACGCTGCCGGTGGCCGGCCATGCCCTGCTCGACAACGACCTGCCGGCCGCCGTGCTGCAGTGGATCGGTGATGGCCTCCCCTGAGCACACCAGCCTCAGCAGCAGCTTCAGCGCCCGCGTGCGCGACTGCTTCAGCCGCGGGGCCGCCGGCTACGAACGCGGGGCTCAGCTGCAGGCGGCAGTGGCCCAACGGTTGGCCAACCTGGCCCAACGGCACATCGGCAGCCTGCTGCCGCCAGGCCCCTGCGCCGATCTGGGCGCCGGTAGCGGTCTGCTCAGCCGCGCCCTCGATCAGGCTCTCGGCGCCGACCCGCTGCTGCGGCTCGACAACTGCACCGCGCTGCTGGCCGCAGACCAGCGACGGGATCCGCAGGCGCCGCAGCTGCTGTGGGACCTCAACCGCGGTCTGCCCCGCCAGCTTGGCGGTGCCGCCCTGCTGGCCTCCAACTTCTGCCTGCAGTGGCTCGAGCAACCCGAGCAGCGATTGGCGGAGTGGTGTCAGCGGCTGCAACCGGGCGGCTGGCTGCTGCTGGCGGTGCCCACCGCCGGCAGTTTCGGGATCTGGCACCAGGCCGCCCACCGCGCCGACGTGCCGTTCACGGGTCTGGCGCTGCCCCAGGCGGAGCGCCTGCTGGCCGTGGCACAGGACCGCCTAGAGCTGCAGCACGAACGGCTGCTGCGCTTCAGCCGGCCCAATCCCGGTGGCGCCGCCTTCCTGCAGCAGATCAAGGCGATCGGTGCCCAGGCCAGCCCCCAACGGCGCCTGAGCAGCGTCGAACTGCGTCGCCTGCTCTGCCACTGGCCCGACCGGGCCCAGCCACTCCAGTGGGAGGTGCTGCTGCTGCTGGGCCGCAAAGCATGAGCAGCGAACCCATGCGGCTGGTGATCTGCGGCACCGACACCGACGTGGGCAAGACCGTGGTGAGCGCCCTGGTGGTGCAGGGCCTCGGCGCCCACTACTGGAAACCGGTGCAATGCGGCCTGGAGCAGGGGGAAGGCGACCGCGACCGGGTGCAGCGCTGGCTGGACTGGCCGGCCGAGCGGATCCTGCCGGAGGCCTACCGCTTCCGCGACCCCGTGTCACCCCACTGGGCGGCGGAGCTGGCCAGTGGCGATCCGCAGCAACCTGCCCCCCCGATCGATCCAGGCCGGCTGCAGCTGCCGGCGCTGGCCGGGCCGCTGGTGGTGGAAACCGCCGGCGGTCTGCTGGTGCCCCTGCGCCGCGACCTGCTGCAGATCGACCAGCTGCAGGCCTGGGGGCTGCCGGTGCTGCTGGTGGCCCGCAGCGGCCTGGGCACCCTCAACCACACCCTGCTCTCCCTCGAGGCGCTGCGGCAGCGGCAGATCCCGCTGCTGGGGGTGCTGTTCAACGGTCCGCCCCATGCCGACAACCCGCGCACCATCGCTGAACTGGGTGCGGTGCCCGTGCTCGGCACCCTGCCGCCCTTGGCGGCGGTCACCGCCGCGACCCTCACCCAGCAGTGGCAGGCCCTGGAGCTCTCCCATAAGCTCCGGCCACTGCCCTGATGCGATGAAAGCCCCCACCCTCGCCGTCAGCGCCGCCGTGGGCCTGATCTGCGCGGCGATTCTGGTGCTGTTCACCGACATCGAGCTGTCGGTGCTGCGCTGGGCGAATTGCGGCCCGCTGGCCAGCCAGGCGGCCAAGGGGAGCGCGTTCTGCCAGCGCCACCGCTGAACCGCCTGCCTTCAGGCGCGCCGCCGCGCCTTGATCGGACAGTGGCCGCTCAGCACCGCCACGTTGTTCTCCGCCAGGGCCAGCGGCCAGCCCTGGCGCAGCTGATCGTGGATCTGCTCGATCTGGATCGCATTCCAGCCCCGGGCCTCGAGCCCCACCCGCACGCTCTGCCACTGGCCTTCTGCGAACACCTCCGTGCCGCTCCAGGCACGGCCGGGTCGCGGCGGCTGGGGTGTGAGGAAGCGGTTGGACACACTGGATTGGCGCTGGGAGGTGCTGTCCATGGCAGCCACTGCGGAGCCTCACCAGTGTGGCGACATCGGCACAGGCTGCCAGCCTCCCGCTGCTTCAGGGCCCCGCCAGGATCGCCGCTTCCACATCAGCCCGGCTGAAGCCGTAGGGGAAGTGGCGCTCCACCCGGCCGTCGGCACCCTGCCAGCGCACGCTGAGCTCCTCGATCTCCAGCTCCAGCTCAGCGCACCACTCCGGGGTCTGCAGGTCCCACAGGCAGGCGTTCGCCCCCCGCTGCACGGCCCCCAGCTGCCGCAACCAGCTCTCCAGGGCCGGCAGCGGATGGTTGTAAAGCGGCGCCTGGGGCGGCGGCAGGTCCGTCATCCGGGGCGGCGGGCGCGATCAGCTGGGCAGTCTGCCCGCTGGGGGGCCACCAGCTCGGGGTGCTGAGCAACGCCGCACCGCGGGCCCAGGCCATGCCCACCCCCAGCACCAGGCTGAACAACACCGCCAGCAGCAACAGCAACAGCGCGAACCACTCCCCGCCCGAGAGCGGCCGACGCACCGGCTGCGGCACCTCCAGCCGCTGGCGGCTGATGGGCTGGGGCACCGCTGGGGGCCGGGCCAGCAGGCTGGCGTCGTAGGCGCGGCGCCGCTCCGGATCGCTGAGGGTGAGGTAGGCCTGCTGCAACCGCCGGAAGGCCTCGCGGGCTTCCGCCTCCGGCAGGCTGGTGGTGTCGGGGTGGTAGCGCTTGCTCAGGCTGCGGAAGGCGCGGCGCAGCTCCCCGGCATCGGCCTGGGGTTGCACCTCCAGCAGCTCGTAATGACTGGCGGCCACCAACGGCGCGGCACCCGGACTGCGGGATCCTAGAGAGGCTGAAGCACCGCTCAAGGGGATGCACGCCTCGCCGCCATCCGCCGACTCCACCCCCATCGCCAGCACCGACCTCTGGGCGGCGCTCGGCTGGCAGCCCAGCGCCGCCCAGGATCAGCTGTTCCAGCCGCGCAGCTCCTGCTGCAGCTGCTGGAACAGCCGCCTCAACCTCACGCGTCTGGTGGAGGGCGATGACTTCTGGCTCGCCCAGGTGTTCGACAGCCTCTGGCCGCGGCTGCTGGAGCTGTGCGCTCCCCTGCACCCGATCGTGTTCAACGATCTGTTCTGCCTCTCGGCAGCGGGGGTGCACACGATCAGCGTGGGGGCTTCCACGCCGCAGGATCTAGAGCTGCACCAGCAGGCGGTGGCGCTGTTGCCCCAGGCGCCGGTGCTGCTGCCGCCGATCCTTGCGCGCCTGGAGCAGGCGCGGCGCGAGGCCCTGGGCGATGCCTGGCTGGCGAGCTGGGAGCAGGGGTTGCCCGCCTGGCAGGACACCCCCGGCCAGATCAACCTGCCCACGCTGCTGTGGCTGCACAATCTGCTGGAGGCCTGGGATCTGCAGAGCTACGCCCGCGCCCGCTACGGCCTGCTGGGGGCCGGTAGCCATTGGTTCCCCGGCGCCAATGCCGACGCCCTCGATGGGGCGGTGAGCGAAGCGGAGCTGCTGGCCTGCCTGGGGGGTAGCCCCTGGGCGGCGCAGATCCCGACGCTGCTGCGCCAGTTGCGCGCACGCGTGGGCGGTCAGGCGATGAAACGGCTGATGGCGGAGCCCTGAGCGGCGTCAGCTCTGGCCCAAGGGGAATTTGGCCGGCAGGCCCACGGCGCGGGGGTAGGTGTGCGGGCAGGGGGCGGTGGCCTCCAGCCAGAGGGCCGTGCGTTGACCCCGGCCGCCGGGCAGTTCACGGGCCTCGCAGCGGCTGATGCGGGCCTGCAGGGGCGCCAGGGCCTGCTCCAGCTGTTGCTGATCGCCGGGTCCCCACTGGCCGCGGTACAGTAGGGCCTGGCCGCCGCCAGCCAGCAGCGGCACCAGGTATTCGGCCACCACCGGTGCGGCCGCCACGGCGCGGGCCAGGGCCAGGTCGAAGCGGCCGCGGCACTGGCGCTGTCGGCCGGTGAGCTCCACCCGCTCGCAGCGCAGCTCCACCCGCTCCCCCAGGCCAAGGGCCTCGGCCATCGCCTGCACCGCCTGGGTCTTGCGCCCCACCGAATCCACCAGGGTGAGCCGGGCGTTGGGCAGGGCGATCGCCGCCGCCAGCCCCGGAAAACCCCCGCCGGTGCCCACATCGATGCAGCGCAGCGGCGCCTGCGCCTGCGGCCCCTGCAGCCGCTCCTCCAGCCCCAGGGC
>JBJTHL010000004.1:0-12236 GCA_046094445.1 Vulcanococcus sp. | reverse complement strand
TGGCGCTGTCCTTGATGTAGGCCTGATCCATCAGCGCCATCTCCTTGAGGCGCTTGCCGATGCGGCCCGCCACGATCTTCTCCTTCATCTCCTCCTTCTTGCCGGCGAGGTCATCCCGGCCCATCTCGATCTGCTTCTCGCGCTCGGCCACATCGGCGGGGATGTCGTCGACCTTGACGTAGTCAACGCTCGGGCAGGCGGCGATCTGCATCGCCACGTTGCGGATCAGCTCCTGGAAGATGTCGCCGCGGGCGACGAAGTCGGTCTCACAGTTCACCTCCACCAGCACACCCACGCGGGCGCCGGTGTGGATGTAGCTGCCGATGGCGCCTTCTGCTGCGGTGCGGCCCGACTTCTTCTCAGCGGAGGCAATACCCTTCTGACGCAGCCACTCGACGGCCTTGTCCTTGTCGCCGTTGGTCTCAGCAAGAGCCTTCTTGCAGTCCATCAAGCCGGCGCCGCTGACGTCGCGCAGATCCTTGACGAGCTTGGCGGAGAACTCAGCCATGGGTCTGGATGAAAGGGGAAGGGGAAAAAGATTGATGAGTCGGCTCAAAAAGGCAGGAGCTCCCCCTCAGGGAAGCTCCAGAGCCGCTGCGGATGAGGGGTTCAGGCCGGCTTCAACACGCTCAGCCTGGCGAGCAAGTGCTCAGCCTTCCTCGTCCTCGTAGCCACCACGCTGATCGTTGGCGCCATGGCGACCTTCGTTGATCGCATCAGCGAGGCGACCCAGCACCAGCTGCACCGAACGCACGGCGTCGTCGTTGCAGGGGATGGGCACGTCGCAGAGATCGGGATCGCAGTTGGTGTCCAGCATCGACACCAGGGGGATGTCGAGCTTGCGGGCTTCGAGCACAGCGTTGGTTTCGCGACGCTGATCCACCAGCACCACCACATCGGGCAGACGGCGCATGTTCTTCAGGCCGCCCAGATACTTCTGCAGCCGCTCCAGGTCACGGCGCAGCACAGCCGCTTCCTTTTTGGGGCGCATGGCGATGGCGCCGGAGGACTCCATGCGTTCCAGGTCCTTGAGGCGGTCGATCCGAGCGCGCATCGTGGTCCAGTTGGTGAGCATGCCGCCCAGCCAGCGCTGGTTCACGTAGGCGGCGCCGCAGCGGGTCGCCTCCTGGGCGATCACTTCGGAGGCCTGTTTCTTGGTGCCCACGAACAGGAAGCGCTTGCCGCTGCGGGCGGCACTGCGAGTCCATTTGTAGGCGTTGTTCATGCAGACGGCGGTCTGCACGAGGTCGATGATGTGAACACCATTGCGCGCGCAGTAGATGTAGCGCGACATCTTGGGGTTCCAGCGGCGGGTTTGGTGCCCGAAGTGGGCACCCGCCTCCATCATTTCGGCGAGGGTGACAACAGCCATGTTGAGTTGAAAGGTTTCGGGTTCGCCTCCACCTGCCAGGGACGGCGGCTGCCGCGAGCGGCTTGGCCGTCACCCGAAACGCGCAGGTGTGCGGTTTGAGGGGACTGTGGCACCCTATCAAATGGCCGTGGGCGCCTCGACTTCAGGCCAGACCGGCCGCCCGCGCCTCGGCGTAGAGGGCCCGCACACCGATGCGGTTGAGCGGCAGGCGCAGCAGCTCCATCGCCAGCCCCGGCTTGCCCCGCCGGATCAGCCAAGCCAAGAAGGGCCGCAGGCTGCGCTCGTTCAGCAATCCCCCCAGGGTGAGCAGTTCCCAGAGCAGGCGGTGCAGGACGGTGAACTGAATGATGAAGCGCACCCGCCGGGTGGGGTGCTTGCGGAAAAAAACCAGCCCCATCTTGGCCCGCTCGCCTTCCACGGCAATCAGGCGCGGCACCTGCTCGAGGCTCAGGGGGGGATGCCAGTGGTAGCCCACCGCTTCGGGGCAGCGCACCAAGACCACACCGAGGCGCCGCAACCGCTCGCCGAGCTCGAGGTCCTCCCAACCATAGAGGCGGAAACGGGTGTCGAACAGGCCGCTGCGTTCCAGCAGCTGCCGATCGATCGCCACGTTGCCGGTAGCGAAATAGGCCCACGACAGATCGCGCAGCTTGTGGGGCTCGCTGGTGGGGTCGTCGAAATTGGCGGTGTTGATCACCGCGCCGTAGGTGAAGCAGAGGCTGTCGCCGCGCTGCCGCCAGGTCTGCTCCAGCTGGCGGGCGTGGCTGATCAGGAAGGTGTCCGTCACCACCAGATCGCTGTCGATGAACACGATCACATCGCCGCGGGCCTGCTCCACGCCGCGGTTGCGCCCCTCCGCCGGGCCGCCATGGTCCTGCTGCACGAGGCGCACATGGGGAAAGGCGGCACTGTTCTGCTGCAGCCAGTTCACCGTGGCGTCGGTGGAGCCGTCGTCCACCACCACCACCTCATAGGCGCTGATCGGGGCCTCCAGCTGCTGCTGCTCCAGGGCCCGCAGACACTTCTGCAGGATCGGCAGCCGGTTGTAGGTGGGGATGACGACGCTGAGGAACATGGCCGGCGCAGCGCTGGGGTGTGGGGCAGGTGGTGGGCGGGAGGTGGCTCAACAAAAAGGGGATCCCGCAGGATCCCCGATGGTCAGGCCTGTGCTGGTGAACCGAAGGCGAAGGGCTCAGTCCGCGGCGCCGCCGTTGTTGGCGGTACCGGTCACACCGTTGCCGGCACCTTCGCCACGACCATCGTTGCGCAGTTTGCGCTTCTTGAACTTGCGGGCGTAGGCGCGGTTGCGCTCCTGCTTTTCCTTCTTGAGGTTGCGGCGCTTGGCCATGGAGGCGATCAAGGATCTGGATGATTCCTCACCTTACTGAATGGAGGCCAACCGGTTGGCTGATCGCCGGATCCTCCTGCAGCCGACCGTCCTCCATGCGCAGCAGTCGGTCGGCGATATCGAGGATGCGCGGGTCGTGGGTGACCATCAGCACCGCACAACCCTGATCACGGGCCAGGCGGCGCAGCAGCTCCACCACCTCGCGGCCGGTCTGGGAATCGAGGGCAGCGGTGGGTTCATCGGCCAGCAGCAGCCGCGGATGGGCCGCCAGAGCACGGGCGATGGCCACCCGCTGTTTCTGGCCGCCGGAGAGGTCGTGGGGCAGCTTGTGCAGCTCGTCGCCGAGCCCCACCGCCCGCAGCCATTCGCGGGCCTGATCGCGGCGGGCGCGGTAGCTCAGGCCGGGCAGCAGGTCGGACCCCATCTGCACGTTCTGTTCAGCCGTGAGGCAGCGCAGAAGGTTGTGGCCCTGGAAGATCATGCCGATCGAGCGGCGCAGGCGCTGGCGGCTGGCCCGGCTGGCCGCCTGCAGCTCCTGGCCTAACACCGCCACCGAGCCTTCCTGCACCTGTCGAAGGGCCCCCACCAAGGTGAGCAAGGTGGTCTTGCCACAGCCGGAGGGGCCGGTGAGCAGCACCACTTCACCGGGCGCCACCCGCAGCTCAACCTGCTGCAGCACCTGGCGCCGGGTGGAGCCGCTGCCATACCAGTGGCTGAGCCCCTTGATGGCGATCGCCAGGGGCTCCGAGCCGCTGCGGAGCTGGATTGGAGCGGAAGCCACCATCAGAAGATCTCCGCCGGATCGGCATCGGCCAGCTTGCGCATGGCCAGGGCTGCGGAGGCCATGCACATCACCAGGATCATCGTGAACACGGTGGTGGCCCGGGTGGTGTCCATCGCCACCGGCAGCTGCGTGGCACTGCGCACCAGTGCGTAGAGACCCTGGCCGGCGGCATAGGCCGGCAGATAGCCAAACACCGCCAGCAGCAGCCCTTCGCGGGCCACCACCCCCAGCAGGCTGGGCAGGCGGTAGCCCATGGCCATCAGCGTGGCGTACTCGGGCAGGTGGTCGCTCACATCGGAATAGAGCACTTGGTAGACGATCACGCAGCCCACCACAAAGCCCATGGCGGCGCCGAGGCTGAAGATGAAGCCGATGGAGGTGCTGGTGCGCCAGTAGTCCTGCTCAAAGGCGATGAAGCCCTGCTTGGTGAGCACACGCACGTCGTCGGGGAGGAGAGCCTGCAGGCGTTGCTGAACCTCGGCCAGATCGCTGCCCGGATGCAGGCGGATCAAGCCCACCTCGATGCTGCCGGGGGGCGTATTGGGCAGCAGCTCGAGAAAGGTTTCACTGCTGGTCAGCAGATTGCCGTCGGCACCGAAGGACGTGCCCAGCCCCACCAACTCCGCCACCCGCACCCGCTTGCCGGCGATCTCGCTCTCCACGGTGCGCCCGGCCTTGAACCACTGGGCCACCGGCCCGAATTCCGGGCGCGATTGCTGATCGAACAGCACACGCCCCTTCTGGGTCAGCAGCCGCGCCTTGGGAGCCAGGCCCGGATCGGTGAACAGCGGATCGCTCGGCTCAAACCCCAAGGCCAGGATCGAGCGGGTGGCACGGGTCTGCGGGTTGCGCCAGAGCAGCAGGTTCCAGTGCACCGGCGTGATGCCCTCCACCGCGGGATCGGCCATCGCCTGCACCAGCCGCCGTCGGGGGAAGCCGGCCATGCTCACCGAGCTGGTGGAGCGAGGGCTGATCAGCACCAGATCGGCATCAAACAGCCGGTGAATCGTGACGCTGGCATCGAACAGCCCGTCTCGGAAGCCGAGCTGCATGAACATCAGAATGCCGGCAAAGCTGATGCCGGCCAGGGCCACCGCCAACCGCACCGGCTGCCGGGTGAGCAGCAACCAGGCCAAAGGAATGCGGCGGGACTGCACGAGTCCCGCCAGCCAGCGCGGGGCCGTCACGGCTGGAAGCGAGCGATCACCTTGAGCCCCGCCAGGTCGCGCACGCGGGCGGCATCGGCAGGGTCGATGGCCAGGCGCACATCCACCACGCGGGCATCGGCATCGCCGGTGGGATCGGTGGAGAGCACCTGGCGCTGCCGCACCTGAGGGGTGATGCGAACCACGCGGGCGCTGAGGTTGCCTTCGAAACCGCCGTTCTCACTGATCAGCCGGGCCAGCTGGCCCACACGCACGCGATTGATATCGCTCTCGTACACCTCGGCCACCGCCTCCATGCGATCGGTGGCCCCCAGCTCCAGGATGCCCTCATCGCCCGGTCGCTCCCCAGGCCGAGCGATCACCCGCAGCACGGTGCCGGCGATCGGGGCCCGCAGCTCGCTGAGGAGCAGGTCGGTCTGCACCTTGGCCAGCTGGGCACGAACCTGCGTGAGCTGACCGCGCAGCTCGATCAGTTTGATCTCGCGGTTGTCCAGATCGCCGCGAGGCGTCGCGCCACCCTCGGCCAGCTGGCGGTAGCGACCGGTGTCGCGCTCCAGCAACCGCAACTGCTGCTCCAGGTTTGCGATCCGGGTCTGCAGGAGGCGCTGATCCGCCAGCAGGCCGGGGCGATTGTCGAAGCTGGCCAGCAGCTGCCCCTTCTGCACCCGCTGCCCCTCCTGAACGAGAAGGGCCGTGAGCCGCGGACTGCCACCCATGCCGGTGATCGGAGCGGCCAGGCTGCGCAGATCACCGGCGGGTTCCAACCGCCCCAGGGCCGACACGGCCTCGACGGCAGCCGGTACGGGCTTGGCAGGACTGAGCGGTTTGGCGACCGGCCGTTGCAGACCGCGGGCCAAGGCGAGGGCTGCCACCACAGCCAGCAGGCCGGCGCCTGCCAACAGCAGAGGGCGGCGTGCGATCACACCAGAGGCAGCGGATCGTCGAACAGCAGCTGCTCGATGTAGCGGTCGGCCCAGGCCGGGTTGAACGCCTTCTCCAGCACCCGCCGGGTCTTGTCGTTGCGCTTCTGGTGCTGGCAATACGAAAGCTGCCCCTGATGCCGCCTCACGGTATCGGGATGGTCGATCGGCTGCGGTTCCGCGCTGCGGCTGGCGGCGGCCAGCACCTCCAGAAAATCTTGCACCACGGCGATGAAGCGCTGCTCCTCCTCAGCATCGGCCGGGCGCACGAAGCGCACGTACGGCGAGAAGATCGTGCCCCAGGGGGGCAGCTCCCGTTCCTGGCTGAAGGCTCGCGGCGGCAGAGCCTCCATGCCGGCACGCACCGCCGCCGGCAGGCTGCCGTCCACCGGCGAGAGATCCACGATCGCCGCGGACACGACACCACGGCCGGCCACGATGTCGGCACCGAACACCGGCAGATCGAAGCGAGGATCGGGGAAGAACACGCAGTGCAGGATCTGCAGGCCGGCCCCAAGCCGTGCCGTTTCCAGGTGCAGCTTGCGCAGCCCGCGGCTGGCGCGCAGCTCATTGCGAATGAACAGGTCTTCGCCATCGAGGCTGCCGCTGATCGCCTCCAGTTCGGGATCCACCGCAAGGGGGCGCAGCTCCGGCAGGGTCTGCCAGCAGCTGCGGATGCGATCGGCCAGGGCATCCACCAGGGGATGAATGCCGAGGGCGGCTGAGCTCATGGGCGGGTTTCCGCTGTCATCGCCCTGATCCTGCCAGCAGAATGAGGCTCTGGCCGTTCAGCACAGCCGCTTGCCACATCCGCCCGGTTCGCCCTCCAGCCCCCTGCCGCAACCGCGCCTGCGGCACCTCAGCAATGGCGTTGCCCTGGTGGAGCTGGACCTGCCGCAGGCGCCGCTGATCTGCCTTGATTTCTGGTGTCGGGCCGGTAGCGCCACCGAAACCGGCCGTGAATCCGGCCTGGCCCATTTCCTGGAGCACATGGTGTTCAAGGGCAGTGAGCACCTGCCCGCCGGCGCTTTCGATCAGCGCGTGGAGGCCCTCGGGGGCAGCAGCAACGCCGCCACCGGATTCGACGACGTGCACTATCACGTTCTGATCCCGCCGGAAGCGGCGCCTGAGGCCCTGGATCTGCTGCTGGATCTGGTGCTCAAACCCCGGCTGGCGGAGGACGACTTCGCCATGGAACGCCAGGTGGTGCTCGAGGAACTGGCCCAGAGCGAAGACCAACCCGAAGAGGTGGCCTTTCAGGAACTGCTGCGCCGCGCCTGCGCCGATCACGCCTATGGCCTGCCGATCCTGGGGCGCCGCGAGGCCCTGGAGGGGCATCACCCGGAGGCGATGGCCGCCTTCCACCAGCGCCACTACCGTGCCGACCGCTGCTGCCTCTCGGTGGCGGGCCCATTGGCGGGACTGGACCTGATAGCCCAGCTGGAGGCATCGCCACTGGCGCGGCTGAACGCCTCCACGGAAGCGGCGGCGATGGCACCGGTGCCGCTCCATGCTGGTGAGGCCACCCTCGCCCTGCCGCGGCTGGAGGCCGCCCGGCTGCTGATGGCCTGGCGCCTGCCGGGAGCTGCCGATCAGGAAGCGGTGATGGGCGGTGATCTGCTCACCACCCTGCTGGCCGAGGGGCGCCGCAGCCGGCTGGTGGAACGGCTGCGGGAGCAGCTGCGCCTGGTGGAAAGCATCGACCTCGACCTCAACGTGCTGGAAGCCGGCTGCCTGGTGCTGCTGGAGGCGGTGTGCGAGGTGGAGCAGCTGCCGGCGGTGGAGCGGGAGGTGCGGGCCGTGCTCGAGGGCCTGCTCACCCAGCCCCCGCAGGAGGCGGAGGTGGAGCGGGCCCGCCGACTGGTGAGCAACGGCTACCGCTTCAGCCTGGAGGCCCCCGGCTCGGTGGCGGCGCTGCTGGGCAACAGCAACCTCTGGGGCCGCACCCACGATCTGGATACCCCGCTGCAATGGATCCAGCGTTGGGATGCGGAGCGCCTCACGCGGCAGCTGATTCCCCTGCTGCAACCCGATCAGGCCTTCACCCTGCGGGCGGTGCCGGCATGAGCGCCGCACTGGAGCAGCGGCAGCTGCCGGGGGGTTGCCCCCTGTGGGTGCTTCACCGGCCCGGCCCGGCGATCCTCTCGGCCAAGCTCTGGCTACGGGGTGGCAGCAGCGCTGATCCCAGCGGCCAGCGCGGGGCCGCCCAGCTTCTGGCCGGGGTGCTCAGCCGTGGCTGCGGCGAGCTCAGCGGTGAGCAGCTGGCGGATCTGGTGGAGGGCTGCGGTGCCGGGCTGCGCTGCGAATCAGGGGAAGACGGCACGCTGGTGAGCCTGAAGTGCGCCAGCGACGACGCCCCGCTGCTGCTGCCGCTGCTGCTGCAGATGGTCCACAGCCCCTGGTTGGTGGACGACCAGATCGCTCTCGAGCGACAGCTCAACCTGCAGACCCTGCAGCGCCAGCGGGAGGACCCGTTCCAGCTCAGCCATGACCAGCTGCGGCAGCAGCTCTACGGCGATGGGCCCTACGGGCACGATCCGCTGGGGGTGGAGCCGGAGCTGGAGGGGCTGGGACCCCAGCAGCTCAGCAGCCTGGCCGCCGGCCTGGGGCATCAGGGCAGTGTGTTGGTGCTGGCCGGGGTGGTACCGGCCGACGTGGACAGCATGCTTCTGGCCGGCGTCGGCGGCGAGGCCTGGGGGGCGACAGCCCCGCAGCGGCGGCGCGGGCCGACCGGGCAACCGGGTGCCGCCATCGCCAGCTGCACGGACGAAACCGAACAGCTGGTGCTGATGCTCGGCTGCAGCACCGTGCCCCTGGGATCCCCCCAGGCCCTGGCGCTACGGCTGCTGCAGTGCCATCTGGGGGTGGGGATGTCGAGCCGGTTGTTTGTGGCGTTGCGGGAGGAGCAGGGGCTCGCCTACGACGTGGGCGTGCATCAGCCGGCCCGCCTCGGTGATGCCCCGTTCGTGTTCCACCTCTCCAGCTCCAGCGAGCGGGCCGAGCTGGCGGCGGAAGCCTTGCTGGCGGAATGGCAGCGCCTGCTTGAAACCCCCCTCAGCGGTGATGAACTGCAGTTGGCCAAGGCCAAGTTCCGCGGCCAGGAGGCCATGGGGCGGCAAACCAGCAGTCAATTGGCGGATCGCCTGGCCTTGGTGCTGGGTCATGGCCTACCGGCGGATTTCGCCGATCGCTGCCTGACGGACGCCGATCAACTCAGCGCCGACGATCTGCAGGCGGCGGCCCAGCAATGGCTCAGTCAGCCGCATTTCAGCCTGTGCGGTCCCACCGCTGCTCTCCAAGCCGCCGAGGCGGTGTGGCAACGGCATCCCCTCGGCCGCTGAGGCGACGGGCTCAGTCCGGTTCGCTCAACCGCTGCAGCTGCTGGGTCTCCAACAGGAAGGTGCCGCGGCGGAAGCGCACCGCCACCTGACCCAACGCCTTCAAAGCCACCACCTGACCGCTCTCGCCGGCATCCACCAGATCGGGCGGACGCAGCATCGGCATGGCATCGGCCGTCTTGAGGTAGGGGGGAGCCTGCAGCAGCTGCACACGATCCCCCACCACCAGCAGGGCGTTGGTGGGAGCTGGATCCAGGGCCTCAGACACGGGAATCAGACAGACAGGGTTGCGCGGACCCCACTCTCCTGCAGGATGGGTCGAGCCTCTGAGCCGCCGTGCGCGCCCTGGCCAACTGGAGCGGTGCCATCGCCGGCTTGCTGCTGATCCTCACGGGCAGCCTGGTGCAGGCGGCGGTGCCAGCTGCCGGCCCCGCCGGGCTCCATCTCTTGCCGCTGCCGATCACCCTGCAGGTGCCAGCCCTGCTGCTCACCGCTCTGGTGTGCGGCCCGCGGGCGGCGATGCTGGCCGGTGTGGCCTACATCAGCCTCGGGCTGCTGGAGCTGCCGGTGTTCCATGCAGGCGGAGGACTCACCTACCTGCTCGATCCGGGCTTCGGCTACCTGGCGGGTTTTCTGCCAGCGGCCTGGGTCAGCGGTCGTCTGGCGCGCCAGGAGGGCATGGGCAACCTGCTCACCCTCACCGGCAGCGCCGTGGTGGGCCTTGGGGTGCTTCAGATCTGCGGTCTGGCCAATCTGCTGCTGGGCGGCCTGCTGGGCCGTTGGGGCGGTGCCCTGCCCCAACTGCTGATGAGCTACAGCATCGGCCCCCTGTTGCCCCAGCTGCTGCTCTGCTGTGCCGTCGCGGTGCTTGCCCTGCCGCTGCGCCGTCTGCTGCTGGTGGACGCGTGAAGGCCACGGCCTATCTGCTGGCGATTGCCGTGGTGCTGATCGATCAGCTCAGCAAGGCCTGGGCCCTCAGCGGCCTGGCGGATGGTCGGGTGCATCCGCTGTTGCCGGGCCTGCTGCAACAACGGTTGGTGTTCAACACCGGCGCCGCCTTCAGCCTGCTCACCGGCAACGCCTGGCTGCTGGGCCTGGTGAGCGCAGCTGTGGCTGCGGCCCTGGTGGTCTGGATCCAGACCGGTGGACCCTGGCATCGGCTGCAGGCCCTGGGCCTCGGGCTGCTGCTCGGCGGTGCCGTGGGCAACGGGCTCGACCGCTGGCGCCTGGGTAGCGTTGTGGACTTTCTGGAGTTCGTGCCGATCTCCTTCCCGGTGTTCAACGGTGCTGATGTAGCCATCAACCTGGCGGTGGCAGCTCTGGTGATCGATTGGCTTGGCCAGCAGAGGGGCCGTGCCAGCTGAACGCGCCCGGTTGCGCTGGGGTAGCGGCAGCGAAGCCCCTCAGGAACGGCTGCTGCTGAGCGGCTGTCACCGGGTGGGCCGCGACCCGGCCTCTGAAATCCCGTTCAACGATGCAGCCGTCAGCCAGCGCCATGCCCTGCTGGAGCGGGTGGGCCGCAGCTGGCTGCTGCAGGATCAGCACTCAACGAACGGCCTCTGGTGGCGCGGCCGCCGCATCCAGGCCCTGCTGCTGCGCTCCGGCGATCGGGTGCAGCTGGCACCCGCTGATCGCCAGGGGGCTCCCTGGCTGCATCTGGAGCTGGCGCAACCGCCGGCCCTGCGCAGCCTCGCGCTGCTGGCCCGGGCCGGGACGGCCCTGTTGGCGGCGACGGCCCTGGCTGGCCTGGGGGTGTTGGGCCTGGGGGCGCTGCAGTTGCCGGTCCGCAACCAGCTCACGGCCCAGCGGGGCCCGCTGCTGCTGTTCGACCGCCAGAACCGGCCGATCACGGCGGCTGAATCCAGCCAGCATCGCGACCTGCCCAACCTTGGCGCCTACCCGCCGCTGCTGCTGCAGGCCCTGCTGGCCAGTGAGGACAGCCGGTTCTGGTGGCACCCGGGGGTGGATCCGATCGGCACCGGCCGTGCACTGCTGACAAACCTTCTGGGGGGGCGGGTGCTGGAGGGCGGCAGCACGCTGACGCAACAGCTGGCCCGCAGCCTGCATCCGGAGCTGGTGGGGCAGGGGGAGAACCTGGGGCGCAAGTGGCGTGAACTTCTGGTGGCGCTGCAACTGGAGGCGCGCTTCAGCAAAGGCGAGCTGTTGCTGAGCTACCTCAACCACGTGTATCTCGGGGTGGGCTGGGGGTTTGAGGATGCCTCCCGCCACTATTTCGCCAAACCAGCGGCCCAGCTGCAGCTGGAGGAGGCGGCCCTGCTGGTGGGCCTGTTGCCCTCACCCAATGGCTACAACCCCTGCAGTGACCCGGCGGCGGCCCTGGAGGCGCGCAACCGTGTGCTGCTCAAGATGGTGGATGCCGGCAGCCTGAGTGCCGAAGCGGCCCGGCGTGCGCGGCGTCAACCGGTGGCGCTGGCACCCAGCGCCTGTGCCGCCAGTGTCACGGCGGCGCAACAACCGGTGCCTTACTACACCGATCAGGTGCGTCGCGACCTGGCGGCCTTGCTTGGGGAGGAGGTGGCGGCCGAGGGCAATTTCCTCGTGAGCACCCATTTCGATCCCCTGCTGCAGCAGGTGGCCCAACGGCGACTGCAGCAATGGCTGGCCCAGAGCGGCTCCAGCGTGAGTCAGGGGGCGGTGGTGGCGCTCGACAGCCGTACGGGTGGCCTGCTGGCCATCGTGGGCGGCCGTGATTACAACAGCAGTCAGTTCAATCGGGCCAGCATGGCCTTGCGCCAGCCGGGCAGCACCTTCAAGCTGTTCACCTATGTGGCGGCGCTGGAGAAGGGCATCAGCCCCAACGCCCTGGTGAGCTGCGCGCCGGTGGACTGGGGCGGCCAGGCCTACAACGCCGGCTGCGGCGGCCAGTTGAGCCTGCGCCAGGCCTTCGCCAGTTCCAGCAACACCGCCGCCCTGCGGCTGGCCCGGCGGGTGGGGTTGGACAACGTGATCGCCAAGGCGCGTGATCTGGGGATCACCACCCCCCTGGAGCCGGTGCCCGGCCTTGTGCTGGGGCAGGCGGAGGTGCGGCTGCTGGAGCTCACGGCCGCCTATGCCGCCGTGGCTAACGGTGGCATCTGGCATGCCCCCACCAGCGTGCGCCTGCTCACCGATGGCGAGAACCGCCGCCGCACGGGTAACAGCCGCGCGGCTCTCAACCCGGGGCGCCGTGTGATGAGCACCGAAACTGCCCGCAGGATGCAGGGTCTGTTGCAGGCGGTGGTGCGGGGAGGCACCGGCGGCGCCGCCAGCCTGGGGGGTGAGGAGGGGGGCAAGACCGGCACCACCAA
>JBJTHL010000003.1:0-13558 GCA_046094445.1 Vulcanococcus sp. | reverse complement strand
GAGGCGGTCATCTCGGGGCGCAGGCCCAGAGGTTCATCCGCCGCCAGCCGCACCAGCTCGCGATCGTTGATGCCGCCGCCGGCCTCAAGGGTTTCCAGCCGTTCCACCGCCGGCGGCGCCACCTCGGCGTAACCCCACAGCCGGTACACCGCCGCCAGCTGATCGCACAGCCAGCGGTTGCCATCCACCTCGCGGGGGTTGAGATCCCTGGCGCCGGCGGCGGGTTGCAGGGCCATCAGGCGCCACAGAGCGAACGGCTGTCGATCCTATGGAGCGGTGGTGGCGTCGAGTTCGGGTGCACCGAAGCTGCTGCCGCTCAGGGGCCGGCAGGAGGCCAGACCTGCGATCAGGGCCTGCTGGATCCCTGGGGTGCAGGCGATCACTCGGCCGCTGGCCAGTTCGGCGGGGCCCCCGTCGTAGGCACAGATCACGCCGCCGGCCTGCTCCACCAGCACCAGACCCGCCGCCAGGTCCCAGGGTGAAAGACCACGCTCCCAGTACCCATCCAGCCGGCCATCCGCCACGAAGGCCAGATCGACCGCAGCGGCACCACCGCGCCTCACACCACGGGTGCGGTGGGTGAACCAGGCGAATTCGGCGTAATTGTTGTCGAGTCGGCTTTGGCGGTCGTAGGCGAAACCGGTCACCAGCAGCGAACTGGCGAGGTCTGTGGCTGCGCTGACGCGGATCGGACTGTCGTTGCACCAGGCCCCGAGCCCTGGTGCCGCCCAATAGAGCTGCTCCAGCGCCGGCACCGCCAAGGCCCCCAGCAGCGGCTGCCCCTGCCAGGTGAGACCGATCGAGGTGCCGAAGAACGGGTAGCGGTGGGCGTAGTTGGTGGTGCCATCGAGGGGATCCACGCACCACTCCAGGGCCGAGCCGCGGCCGGGGCGGCGCCCACTTTCCTCCGCCAGCACACCCAGATCGGGTGTGTCGTTCTCCAGCACCGCCAGCACCGCCTGCTCGGCGGCCACATCGGCTTCGGTCACCAGATCGCCGGCACGGCCCTTCTCACGGATGCGCTCCAGCTGGCCGAAGTGGCCCAGGAGCTGTTCGGCCCCGGCGCGGGCGGCACGCTGGGCCACCGCCGCCAGGCGCATCAGCTCGGCATCGTCGAGGCCACTGCCCTGCCGGCTGGCTTCAGACAGGGGCAGCCTCTGGCTCTGGAGTGGGTCGGCGCTGGCGTTCATTCGTCGTCGAGCGGGAGGCCTGCCCGCACCATGCCACGGCCGAAGTGACGGCCGAACTGCAGCTCATACACCTCGTCCTCGTCCTGAGTTTCCACCTCCAGGGGCCCCGTGGCCCTGGCCACGCACAGCAGCCCATACCCCTGGCCGCGCAACTCACGCGAGAGGCCTAGGGCCTCTCGCTGGTCAATGGCGCCGCTGATCACGCGCACGGCGCAGGCGGTGCAGCAGCCATTCCTACAGGAGAACGGCAAGGGCTCCCCCTGCTGCTCAAAGCTGCGAAGGATGTACTCCCCCTCCGGCACCTGCAGCCGGATCGTGCGCTGCTCCTGACGCCAGTGCACCGTGATCGGATGGCTTGGCATGGCTGGGATCCGGGGCGTGACGGGGAGACTGCTACATTCTCAGCGTTGCCCCGCGCAGCCGCTTCGGTGTTTTCTCACCGGGGCAGCGAAAAGCCCCCTCACGGAGAGGTGGCCGAGTGGTCGAAGGCGCAGCACTGGAAATGCTGTATAGGGGCAACTCTATCGAGGGTTCGAATCCCTCCCTCTCCGTTGAAAAGCCGCCCTCTCGGGCGGCTTTTTGTTGTCCTGTTGCGGCGACAGTGCCGGTCAGGCGTGGCTAGCGGATCCGGTGGTTGGGGATTCGGGTGCTTGCGTTGGGGGTGTTCTTTGGCGGATATCTCTAAATATCCGGCTGGGGTGTCGGTTTGGGGCGATAGTGAGTTCTGGTTTGGTTTGCTCTGGTGGGTGCGTGTGTTGAGGCGGATATCCGTGGATATCCACCTAAGGACACTGTCCCGGAATGGTGCACCAGAGCTGGCCGGAGCGCGGAAGGTTATGCCCTCATCCCTAGCCACCGCCTCATCCGAACCGGCCCGAGACGTAATCCATGGTGGCTTGTTGCCGCGGGGCGTTGAAGATCGACTCCGTATCCGCAAATTCCTCAAGGCAGCCCACCTTGGCTTCGCCTTCAGTGTGGCTTGTCACGTTGAAGAACCCAGTCATGTCGCTGACGCGGACGGCCTGCTGCATGTTGTGAGTCACAATCACGATTGTGTAGCTTTTCTTCAGCTCGTGCATCATCTCCTCGATCTTCAGCGTGGAGATCGGATCCAGGGCTGAACAGGGTTCATCCATCAGGATCACCTCCGGCTCGATCGCAATCGCCCGAGCAATGCACAGCCGCTGCTGCTGGCCACCGGAGAGGGCATAGCCGCTCTCCTTGAGTTTGTCCTTCGTTTCATCCCAGATCGCCGCCTTGCGCAGCGATCGCTCAACCAATTCATCCATATCGCCGCGAAAGCCATTGATCCGCGCGCCAAAGGCGATGTTCTCGTAGATGCTCTTGGGGAAGGGATTTGGTTTCTGGAACACCATGCCGATGCGCCGCCGCACCTCCACCGGATCCACATCGCGGGCGTAGAGATCCTCACCATCGAACAGCACTCGCCCACGCAGGCTGCAGCCCTCGATCAGATCATTCATTCGGTTCAGGGCACGCAGCACCGTGCTCTTACCGCAGCCAGAGGGGCCGATGAAGGCCGTCACCTGGCCGCGGGGGATGTCCATGTACACGCCACGAACCGCTTCGTTGCTGCCATAGCTGATGCTGACGTTCTGCAGCGACAAGCAAATCGCAGAGCCCTCAGCAGGACTGCTGGCACCGGCAGGATTGTGGGCCGGAGTGGGGCGCGTGGCGTTCATTGAAGCAGCAGGTAGGGCTTGAGATTGAACTGGAACAGCGATCAGGTGCGGGAGAGGTGGCCCAGCCAGCGGGCCAGCAGATTGGCGAGCAGAATCATCAGAACGAGCACGAATGAGGCTGCCCAGGCCAGAGAAATCTGAGCCTCGTAGGGCATGATCGCGAAGTTGTAGATCAGGACCGACATCGAGGCGATTGGGTTCAGCACCCCATCAGGCCAGAAGGGGGAGAACAGGGCCGTGAAGATCAGCGGTGCCGTTTCACCGGCAGCACGGGCTATCGCCAGCACCACACCGGTAGCAATCGGCGAGAAGGCAGCCGGCAGGGTGATGCGGGTGATGGTGACGAAGCGGGATGCACCGATCCCCAGGGCGCCCCAACGCAGTTCGTCCGGCACCAGCTTGAGGCCTTCATCGGTGGTTTTGATCACGGTGGGCACCATCAGCACTGCCAGGGCGATGCCACCGGCCAGGGCGCTGTAGCTCTGGCCCAGAAACAGGCGCGTGCTCACGATCAGGCCGTAGATGAACACACCGCAGATGATCGAGGGCACCCCCGCCAGCACGTTCGTTCCGAAGCGGACGAACCGTGCGAATGGGCCACCTGTTGAGTATTCAGCGAGATAGATGCCTGCCCCCACGCCCACCGGTATCGCGATCAGGCTGGCGATCAGGGTCACGATCAGCGTGCCGAGGATGGCGTTGCCGATGCCGCCGCCATCCAGGCCTGGAGCCGGTGGTAGTTCCGTGAGCAGCCGCAGGGTGATCAGCGAGCCGCCCTTGAACAGCACGTAGGCCAGCACCAGCACCAGGGGCAACACGGCGATGGCCGTGAACAGGGCCGCCACAGCCGTGAGCAACTGGTTCCAGCGGTTGCGGGCCAGGCCGGGACGGCGGGTGAGCGAACCGCGCTGAAAGGTTGAGGTCACAGCGCTCACACCTTGATGGCCAGGCGGCGCACCACCTGCTGGGCCAGAACGTTCACCACCAGTGTGAGCAGCATCAGCACCAGAGCGGCATACATGAGCGCCGAAACCTGAAGGCCGTCGGCCTCACCGAATTGGTTGGCCAGCATCGATGAAATGGTGTTGCCAGGTGCCAGCAGGCTCCAGGTGAAGTTGTTGGAATTGCCGATGATCATCGTGACGGCCATGGTTTCCCCCATGGCCCTGCCCAGCGCCAGCATCACACCACCGGTGATCCCAGAGAGGGCCGCGGGCAAGATCACGTGCACGATCGCGCCCCATCGGGTGGTGCCAACCCCGTATGCCGCCTGGCGGAGCGACGGGGGCACCTGATCGAGGGAATCACGGGCGATGGCCGTGATGATCGGCAGGATCATCACCACCAGGATCAGGATTGCGGGCGCCATGCCCGGACCCTGGGGTTCGGAGCTGAACAAGGGGAACCATCCCAGCAGGCCATGGAGGCCCGTCAGCCAGGGGCGCAGGACAGGCTCCATCACGAAGATGGCCCAGAGGCCCAGCACCACCGAAGGAATCGCAGCCAGCAGCTCCACCATCACGCCGAACACCTGGCGCAGGCGCAGTGGAATGAACGATTCCGTGAGGAAGATCGCCGTGCCGACGCCGAGGGGAACCGCGATCACCAAGGCCAGCAGCGAACTGACCAACGTTCCGTAGATGGCGGTGAACGCGCCGTAGTGCCCCCCCACCGGATCCCAGTTGGAGGTGGTGAGAAAGCCGAGGCCGAACTGGGCCACCGCATCACGGGAACCGCCCACCACCGTGAGCAGGATGCCCAGCAACACCAGGCCGACCAGGGAAGCCAGGCCGATGGCCAGCTTGTGAAACCCCGAGTCGATCAGTTTTTCGCCGGGGGTTCGTCGCCGCGAGGCGAACAGAACGGGGCGAGGACCCGTGGCCATGGCCTTCTTGTCGCCCCAGCAATCTAAAGGTGCGGCCTGACGGCCCTATGCCCGTTAGCGTGAGCCCTCAGAGAAGGCCGGGGCGACCGGTGGCTGTGATCAGGCATGCGGCGTGAGTCCGGGCACGAGCTGAGGGGTGAGGGGCGGTGGCGCGCATAGTCGGCATCGATCTGGGCACCACCAATTCCGTGGTGGCCGTGCTGGAGGGGGGCCGCCCCCAGGTGATCGCCAGCGCTGAAGGGGGCCGCACCACGCCGTCGGTGGTGGGCTTCAGCAAGGATCAGGAGCTGCTGGTGGGTCAGCTGGCCCGCCGCCAGCTGGTGCTTAACCCCCGCAACACCTTCGCGAACCTCAAGCGATTCGTGGGCCGTCAGTGGGAGGAGCTCGACGACGGCAGCCTCTCGGTGCCTTACTCGGTGCGCGCCAACGATCAGGGCAACGTTCGCGTGGTCTGCCCGGCCACCGAGCGGGAGTACGCGCCGGAAGAGCTGGTGGCCAGCATCCTGCGCAAGCTGGTGGACGACGCCGGCACCTACCTGGGCGAGCCGGTGGAAGCGGCGGTGATCACCGTTCCCGCCTATTTCAACGATGCCCAGCGCCAGGCCACCCGCGACGCCGGTCGGCTGGCGGGCATCACGGTGGAGCGCATCCTCAACGAACCCACCGCCGCCGCCCTGGCGTACGGCTTCGATCGCAGCACCGTGAAGCGGGTGCTGGTGTTCGACCTGGGCGGCGGCACCTTCGACGTGTCGGTGCTGCGGGTGGCGCAGGGGGTGTTCGATGTGAAGGCCACCAGCGGCGACACCCAGCTGGGCGGCAACGATTGGGATCGTCGCATCGTGGATTGGCTGGCTGAGGCCTTCCAGAAGGAGCACGGGCTCGACCTGCGCCGTGATCGACAGGCGTTGCAGCGGCTCACCGAAGCGGCCGAGAAGGCCAAGATCGAATTGAGCGGTGTGCAGAGCACACCGATTTCCCTGCCCTTCATCGCCACCGGCGACAACGGCCCGCTCCACATCGAAACCAGCCTCGAGCGGCGGACCTTTGAGGGCCTCTGTCCGGATCTGCTGGATCGCCTGCTGCGGCCGGTGCAGCGCGCCCTGCGGGATTCCGGCCTGGCCGCCGAAGACATCGACGATGTGGTGCTGGTGGGCGGCTCCACCCGCATGCCGATGGTGCAGGCGATGGTGCGCACGTTGATCCCGCTGGAGCCCTGCCAGTCGGTCAATCCCGATGAGGTGGTGGCGATCGGTGCGGCGGTGCAGGCCGGCATCCTCACCGGTGAACTGCGCGATCTGATGCTCAACGACGTCACCCCGCTCTCCCTGGGGCTGGAGACGATCGGCGGCGTGATGAAGGTGCTGATCCCGCGCAACACGCCCATCCCGGTGCGCAAGAGCGATGTCTTCAGCACGTCGGAGGCCAACCAGAGCTCGGTGGAGATCCACGTGCTGCAGGGGGAGCGCCAGATGGCGGAGGGCAACAAGAGCCTCGGGCGCTTCCGCCTGTCCGGCATCCCCCCGGCTCCGCGGGGGGTGCCGCAGGTTCAGGTGTCGTTCGACATCGACGCCAACGGACTGCTGCAGGTGTCGGCCACCGACCGCACCACCGGCCGCCAGCAGAGCGTGAGCATCCAGGGCGGCTCGAACCTCAGCGAGGAGGAGATCAAGACCCTGATCGAGGAGGCCGAACAGAAGGCGACCGAAGACCGCCGCCGCAAGGCGGAGATCGATCGCCGCAACCGCGCCCAGACCCTGGTGGCCCAGGCGGAGCGCCGACTGCGCGATGCTGCCCTGGAACTTGGCCCCTACGGCGCCGAACGGCAGCAGCGCGCCGTGGAGATCGCCATGCGCGATGTGCAGGATCAACTGGCCAGTGGTGATCTGGCCGATCTCGACCTGGCGGTGAGCCAGCTGCAGGAAGCCTTGTTCGGGCTCAACCGGCGCCTGGCCAGCGAGCGCAAGCAGGACAGCAACCCTCTGCAGGGCCTCAAGAACACACTCGGCTCCATCAAGGACGAGCTGTTCGCCGACGACGATTGGGATGACTGGGATCGGGGCCGGATGCGGGACCCCTGGGCCGAACCCTCCTGGAACCTCAACCGCAGTGAGCGCAGCTGGGAGAACCGCGATCGCCAGCCGGCCCTGTTCGGTGGCGCGGGTGACGCGCGCTTCAACGAGCGCGACCGCATGGCGGACCGTGACCGCTGGTCGGACCGCAACGACGGCTGGTCGGGCCGCAACGACCGCAAGGATGACCGCGATGGCCGCGGGGACCGCTGGGAGCAACGCGAGCGCCCCAGCCCGAGCCCGAGTGACGCACGGGCGCAAGACTGGCGGGATCAACGCCCCAGACCCGAGCTCGACGACAGCGGATACGCCGGCGAAGGGTTCGAGAATCCCTCCTACCCCGAACAGCGCTACCCCGCCGGCCCGCGCAGCCCTCGGCCAGCCCCCGACCAGGGGGATCCCTGGGCTGAGGACTGAGCGCCTGTGGCCTCCACTGCCTCCCGGTCGGCGACCGTGAACCACTGGGCTGTGCTGGGGCTGCAGCCCGGCGCCGATGCCGCTGCCCTGAAACGGGCCTTCCGCCAACAGGCCCGGCGCTGGCACCCGGATCTCAACGGCAACGATCCCCACGCTGAGGAGCAGTTCAAGGCCGTGAACGAGGCCTATGCGGTGCTCAGCGATCCGCGGCGCCGCCAGCAGTGGGAGGCCGGTCTCGATGACAGCAGTGCCGCAGCGGTGGGACTCGACCCCTTTGCCACGGGGTTCCCGGACTTTGAGGAGTATGTGGACCAGCTGTTCGGTCGCCGGCGCCACACCGCTCCGGCCCCGGAGCAGGACGTGCCCGATGACGGTCCCGCCGGTGGCCGTGTGACGGCCGCGCCGCCGCCGCCGCCGCCGGTGACGGCCAGCACCGCCCTGGAATCGCTGGTGGAGCTCAGCCCCGAACAGGCCCTCAGCGGCACACGGGTGGAGCTCGATCTCAGCGACGGCACGGTGGTGGAGGTGTGGACCCCGCCCCTGGCCGGTGATGGTTGGCGCCTGCGCCTGGCGGGCGTGGCCCCCGGTGGCGGCGATCACTTCCTGCAACTGCGCGTCCGCACCGACGAGGGGTTGCGCATTGATGGCCTGCGGGTGCTCTACCAGCTCGAGCTGGCGCCACCCGACGGGGTGCTGGGCTGCACGGCGGTGGTTCCCACCCTGGCGGGGCCCGTTCAGCTGCGGGTCCCCCCGGGATCCTCCAGCGGGCGGCTGCTGCGCCTCCGCGGCCGGGGCCTCGAACGGGATGGCCAGCGTGGCGATCAGCTGGTGGAGATCCGCCTCGTGGTGCCGGAGGCCCTCACGGAGGCGGAAGAGGCGCTCTACAACCGCCTGCAGCAACTGGCGACCGATCTCTGAGACACTGAGCCTCGACCAGGCTGGCAACCATGGCGGTGCACGTGCTGCTCTTCGATGCGGGCAGCGACAACGAAGGCATTCATTCACTCGAGCTCAACGGCAGCACGGTGGTTCTCCTGTTCGAAGACCGGGATGACGCCGAGCGCTATGCGGGCCTGCTGGAGGCCCAGGACTTCCCGATGCCGACCGTGGAGGCCATCGAGCGGCAGGAGATGGAGGAGTTCTGCAGCAGTGCCGGCTATGAGGCCCGCTTCGTGCCGACCGGCTTCCTGCCGCAGTCGGCGGAGGAGCGGCTGTTGATCGCGCCTCCCGAGAAGAACATGGACGTGAGCAGCTGGCGCGACCAGGACAGTCCTGAACCCGATCCTGCAGCGGCCTCAGAGCCGGAGCCCATCAGCAGCGGCAATGCCGAGCTGGAGGCCTTCCGCCGCCGCCTGGAGGGTCTGCTGTGAGCCAGGGCGCCGCTGGGCAGCCGGAGCTGCGGCGTGGCCACCTGCTCACCGAGCAGGCCAACCCCCTCAGCACCGACCTCGACGCCCTCAGCACCGCAGCTCTGGTGGAGCTGTTCTGTGAGGAGGATCGCCGCCCCCAGGAGGCGGTGGCCGCCGCTGCTCCGGCCCTCACGGCCGCGGTGGAGGCGATTGCCGCGCGGCTGCGGCAGGGGGGCCGGCTCTTCTACCTCGGGGCCGGCACCTCAGGCCGGCTGGGGGTGCTCGATGCGGCGGAATGTCCGCCCACCTTCTGCAGTGATCCGGAGCAGGTGCAGGGGGTGCTTGCGGGTGGCGCACCGGCGCTGCTGCGCAGCTCCGAGGGCCTCGAGGATCTGTTCGAGGCCGGCCGCAGCGATCTGGAGGCGCGGGGTTTGAACGCCGCTGATGCCCTGGTGGGCATTGCCGCCGGTGGCACCACGCCCTATGTGCACGGCGGCCTGGAATACGCCCGCAGCCTGGGGGCCCTGGCCATCGCCATCGCCTGTGTGCCAGCCGATCAGGTGCCGATGCCCTGCGACATCGACATCCGGCTGATCACTGGGCCGGAGCTGCTCACCGGTTCCACACGGCTCAAGGCCGGCACAGCCACCAAGATGGCGCTGAACATCCTCAGCACCGGCGTGATGGTGCGCCTGGGCAAGGTCTACGGCAACCGCATGGTGGATGTGGCCGTCACCAACAGCAAGCTGGAAGACCGCGCCCTGCGCATCCTCGAAGACCTGGGCGGCATCGCCAGGCCCCAGGGCCGCCAACTGCTCAGCGCCAGCGGCGGTTCCGTGAAGCTGGCGCTGCTGATGGGCCGGCGCCAGCTCGATGCCGAAACCGCCCGCCAGCGGCTCACGGCCAGCGGCGGCCAGCTGCGGGCGGCCCTGGAGGCGGAGGTCTGAGGTCTGACCTCTGAGGTCTGAGCCAGCTCAGGCCTCGTGGGGGCCCCAGTAAGGTCTGGTGAACAGATCCAACCGGCGCCGGGTGGCCACCGGCACGTGCTCCTTCGGCGTCATCAGTGCATCGCGCAGGGCGCTGTGGGCACCGCTGGCCGGCCGCAGGGCGGCCACCCGCTCGGCGGTGGTGCGCACGATCGCGGTGGCCAATGCGGCATTGGCGTGCAGGTTGGCGATCACCATCTCCACGGTCACCGAGTCGTGGTCGGCGTACCAGCAGTCGTAATCGGTGGCCATCGCCAGGGTTGCGTAGGCGATTTCCGCCTCGCGGGCCAGACGGGCCTCGGTGTGGTTGGTCATGCCGATCACCGAGCAACCCCAGCTGCGGTACAGGTTCGATTCGGCGCGGGTGGAGAAGGCCGGGCCCTCCATGCAGAGGTAGGTGCCGCCGCGGTGCAGCGTGCGGCCCTCGGGCATCAGGCTGTCGGCAACATCGGCCAGCAGGCGGCTGAGGCCGGGGCAGAACGGATCGGCCAGAGCCACATGGGCCACGGCCCCCTCGCCGAAGAAGCTGATCGGCCGGTGCTGGGTGCGATCGATGAACTGATCGGGCACCAGCATGTCGAGCGGCTTGACGTGCTGCTGCAGCGAGCCCACCGCCGAAGGCGAGAGGATCCAGCGCACCCCAAGGGAGCGCAGGGCCCAGATGTTGGCGCGGTAGGGAACCTCCGTGGGCAGAAAGGAGTGATGACGGCCATGCCGCGCCAGAAACACCACCTCCATGCCGCCGAGCCGCCCCAGGCGGAGGCTGTCGGAGGGCGATCCAAAGGGGGTATCCACCGCGATCTCGCGGATGTCCTCCAGCCCCTCCATGGCGTAGAGGCCGCTGCCACCGATCACCCCCAGCCGGGCGTCGCTCAGGTCCACGGGCCGTTGTTGCTGCGCCATCGCACTCTCCCGGCCGCTGCCGGCCTGCTCTGCCTCCCTTCTACCGGACCACCCATACTGAAGCCGTTTGCAATCCCCGCCCGCCGTGACCAAAGCTGTGATGGAGACCGACGCCGGCACGATCGAACTGGAGCTGTTCGACGCCGACGCGCCCAACACCGTGGCCAATTTCGTGAAGCTGGCCAAGGATGGCTTCTACGACGGTCTGGCCTTCCACCGTGTGATCCCCGGCTTCATGGCCCAGGGCGGTTGCCCCAACAGCCGTGAGGGTGCACGTGGCATGGCCGGCACGGGTGGCCCCGGCTATCAGATCGACTGTGAGATCAATCGCCAGAAGCACCAGGCCGGCACCCTCGCCATGGCCCATGCCGGCCGCAACACCGGCGGCTCGCAGTTCTACATCTGCCATGAGGCCCAGCCCCACCTCGATGGCGTGCACACCGTGTTCGGCCTCACCGGCAACCTGGACGTGGTGCTGGCTCTGAAGAACGGCAGCCGCATCACCAAGGTGAGCATCAGCGACTGACGGTTGAGCGTCAGTCGCTGACCCCTGAGCCTCAGCTCCAGCGCAACAGGGTGGCGCCCTCCAGGGGAAGCGCCGCCCGGCTGCCCGCGGCTGCGCTCAGCTCCTGCAGCGGCCGGCGCTGGGCCTCCAGGGTGATGCTGGGGTGGTTGGTGCGCTGGGCATCGGCAGCCAGCAGCAGGCTCACGCACTGGGTGTCGCGCCAGTGGGCCATCCGCCGCAGCCCCTGGTCCAGGCGCACGGCATCACCGCCGGCCACCACCACCGCCAGATCCGGCTGGTCCAGCAGGGCCAGCACGCGGGAGTGCTCCTCGCGCTCCAGCTCGAGGCCATGCTCCTCCGCCCATTGGCGCAGCTCCAGCAGCTGGGCCGCCAGGCCGTTGGCGCCGCTCTCCCCGCCCGGGTCGCCATCGGTGTGGCGCTTCCAGGCCAGCACCGCCGCGGGGCCGGGACTGCCGGCCGGCGGGTCCATCAGGTGGCCGAGCTTGACCTGCTTGGTCTGCAGGTAGGCGGCATTGTGGAGACCGGCATCCATCACCAACGGCACCCGGTCTTCCACCTGCAGGCCATAGCCACCCAGGCCGGCGATCTTGCGGGGGTTGTTGGTGATCAAGCGCAGGCGATGCACCCCCAGATCGCTGAGGATCTGAGCGCCAACGCCGTAATTGCGCAGGTCGGCCGGAAAGCCAAGCCGCTCGTTGGCCTCCACCGTGTCGAGGCCACCATCCTGCAGGGAATAGGCCCGCAACTTGTTGATCAGGCCGATTCCCCGACCCTCCTGGCGGAGGTACACCACCACGCCTTCACCCGCGGCTTCGATCATGCGCAGGGCCGCCTCCAGCTGGGGCCGGCAGTCGCAACGCAGCGAGCCGAAGGCATCGCCGGTGAGGCATTCGCTGTGCACGCGCACCAGCACAGGACCCTGCGCCTGTTCCGGCTCTCCCTTCACGATCGCCACGTGCTCGCTGGCATCGAGCTCATTGCGGTAACCGATGGCGCGGAACTGGCCGAAGGCGCTGGGCAGGGTGGCCTCGGCCTGTCGGCGCACGAAGCGCTCCGTATCCAACCGGTAGCGGATCAGGTCGGCGATATTGATCAGCCTTAAACCATGGCGCTGGGCGTACTCCACGAGCTGCGGCAGCCGCGCCATCGAGCCATCGGCATTCTGGATCTCGCAGATCACCCCGGCTGGGTACAACCCCGACAGCCGCGCCAGATCCACCGCTGCCTCGGTGTGACCGGCCCGCTTCAACACACCGCCCTGCTTGGCCCGCAGCGGGAAGATGTGCCCCGGGCGGCGTAGATCGGCCGGGCGGGTGGCGGGGTGGATCGCCACCTGGATCGTGCGGGCCCGATCCTCCGCGGAGATGCCGGTGCTCACACCGTTCTCCGGGCCGGCATCCACGCTCACCGTGAAGGCGGTCTGATTGCTGTCGGTGTTGCGATCCACCATCAGCGGCAGATCCAGGGCATCCAGGCGTTCGCCATCCATGGCCAGGCAGATCAGGCCCCGGGCCTCGGTGGCCATGAAGTTGATCTGCTCAGGGGTGGCGAACTGGGCGGCGCAGATCAGGTCGCCTTCGTTCTCACGGTTTTCATCGTCTACCACCACCACCATCTCGCCGTTGCGGATGGCCGCCAGGCCATCGGCGATGGTGTCGAACTGGAAGGCCGGAATGCTCAGGGGAAAAGGCCCGCAGGCCGGTGCGCTCGCACTTTTATAGAGCCCGGTACGATCCGGGGTTCCTGATAGCCGGGCATGGCCAGCAAGCGCGTCGCAGTGATCGGAGCCTCCGGCTACGGCGGGCTGCAGACCCTGCGGCTGCTGCAGGGGCATCCCCAGCTGGAAGTGACGTTTCTGGGTGGCGAACGCAGCAGCGGCAAACGCTGGAGCGAACTGACCCCATTCCTGCCCCTGCCTGGAGACCCGGTGGTGCAGAGCCCCACCGTTGAGGCCATCGCCGCTGCTGCTGATCTGGCGGTGCTGAGCCTGCCCAATGGCCTGGCCTCACGCCTGGTGCCCGGCCTGCTCGAGCGGGGGGTGAAGGTGGTGGATCTGTCGGCGGACTACCGCTACCGCTCCCTGGAGCACTGGCAGGAGGTGTATGCCAGCGAGGCCCGTGCGTTTCCGCGCGACGACGCCGACCTCTGTGCCGAAGCGGTGTACGGCCTGGTGGAGTGGGAGGAGGAGCGTCTCCGTGCCGCGCGGCTGGTGGCGGCCCCCGGTTGCTTCCCTACAGCCAGCCTGCTGGCCCTGACCCCCTTCCTCAAGCAGGGCCTGATCGAACCGGGCGGCATCGTGATCGATGCCAAGACCGGCACCAGCGGCGGCGGCCGCGCCGCCAAGGAGCACCTGCTGCTCGCCGAGGCTTCCGAGGGGGTCTCCCCCTATGGCGTGGTGGGCCATCGCCACACCAGTGAGATCGAGCAGCTCTGCAGCCGCGCCGCCGGTCAGCCGATCCAGCTGCAGTTCACGCCGCACCTGATGCCGATGGTGCGTGGGCTGCTGGCCACCGTGTACGGCCGTCTGCGC
>JBJTHL010000002.1:0-11417 GCA_046094445.1 Vulcanococcus sp. | reverse complement strand
ACCACCCTGCAGCAGGTGGGCCGGCGCGTGGCCGAGCAGTTCCGCCGCTACGGCCTGCCCCTCACCCCCTACGACCTCCGCCACGCCTGGGCGGTGCGCACCATCCACATCGGCCTGCCAGACACGGTGGCCGCTCGGATGATGGGCCACTCCGTGGCGATCCACACCCGCACCTATCACCACTGGATCACCCGATCGCCGCCCGGGGCCAGGGCCGAGAGATCGCTGAAGAACACCTCGTGGTTGCGCAGGCCGTAGGCGGCCATCAGCCCATAGGCCAGGCGCCAGCCCGGGTTGGGGATGCGCTCGATCCAGGCGAGGATCTGGCGGTCGCTCGGCAGCTGCCGGAATTGGGCGGCATGCAGGCCGTAGCCACCGGCCCGTTCGCCCCAGTCGGCCGGCAGGGCCAACCCCTCGGCCTTGGCCAGGGCCGCGAGGGCCGTACCGCATTGCTGGCGGCCGCGGGAGGCCAGGGGGTAGCTCTCCAGCACCTGCTCCAGCAGGGCGGCGCTGAGGGCGCCGGGCGGACTGGTGGCTTCGGCCAGCCGCCGCAGGCGCCGCAGGTAAGGCAGGTAGGCGGCGCTCCAGGTGGTGCGGCTGCCGGAGGGGTTGCGGCGGCGGCGCGGATCCGCCTGGAACTGCCCCTCGAAGCGCTCCAGGGCCTGGGCGAGGGCCAGGGGCGGGCTGGCGCTGGCCGGGGCGGCTGGGGTGGCTGGCGTGATGGCAGCGCCCCACTGGCTCCATGCGAAGCGCTGCTGCTGCAGCTGTTGCAGCAGCTTGCGCAGGCTGGCCTTGGCCTGCTCCAGCCCGCCCGCATCGGCGTTGAGCCCCAGGCTCAGGCGCTGCACCAGCTGGCGGCCGCTGCCCCGGCGGCAGGGCAGGGGGCCCCGCAACCCCAGGCGCTGGCCACGGCGCTCCAGGCGCAGGGCCACGCCGCTGGCGGCCAGCAAGGCGTTGTGCTCGCGGATGGCGGCGTCGAGCGGGTGCTCAGCCGTGGAGCTGGCTGGGGCGGTGTGGGGCGCCATCGCTGGCGAACGCTGGCGCCGACCCTATCGAGCGTTGCCGGGAACGGCCAGGCCCCAGGTTGCAGCGTTACGCTCAGCCCCATTCCTTTCCAACGATCCCGAGGTCATGGCCAAGGTCGGCGTGCTGCTGCTGAACCTCGGCGGCCCTGAGCGCATCCAGGATGTGGGGCCCTTCCTCTACAACCTGTTCGCCGATCCGGAGATCATCCGGCTGCCCAACCCAGCCCTGCAGAAGCCCCTGGCCTGGTTGATCAGCACCCTGCGGGCGGGCAAATCCCAGGCGGCTTACCGCTCCATCGGCGGCGGCTCCCCGCTGCGGCGCATCACCGAGCAGCAGGCCCGCGAGCTGCAGAGCAGCCTGCGCCAGCGCGGCATCGAAGCCACCAGCTACGTGGCGATGCGCTACTGGCACCCGTTCACCGAGTCGGCCGTGGCCGACATCAAGGCCGATGGCATCGATGAGGTGGTGGTGTTGCCCCTCTACCCCCACTTCTCGATCAGCACGAGCGGCTCCAGCTTCCGTGAACTGCAGCGCCTGCGCCAGGCGGATCCCGCCTTCTCGCGCCTGCCGATCCGCTGCATCCGCAGCTATTACAACGACCCCGGCTACATCGGCGCCATGGCCGGCCTGATTGCCCGCGAAATCCAGGCCTGCCCCGATCCCGCCAGTGCCCACGTGTTCTTCAGCGCCCACGGCGTGCCCAAGAGCTACGTGGAGGAGGCGGGCGACCCCTACCAGGAGGAGATCGAAACCTGCGCGCGCCTGATCATGGAGCGGCTCCAGGCCGATCTCGGCCACGCCAACCCCTTCACCCTGGCTTATCAGAGCCGGGTGGGTCCGGTGGAGTGGCTCAAGCCCTACACCGACGACGCCCTGCATGAACTGGGCGATGCCGGTGTGAAGGATCTGGTGGTGGTGCCGATCAGCTTCGTGAGCGAGCACATCGAAACCCTCGAAGAGATCGATATCGAGTACCGCGAGATCGCCACGGAGGCCGGCATCACCAACTTCCGCCGCGTGCCGGCGCTCGACACCACACCGGCCTTCATCGAGGGTCTGGCCCAGCTCGTGCAGCACGCCCTGGAGGGGCCTGAGGTGAACCTCGATCAGGCGGCGGCACTGCCCCGCCGGGTGAAGCTCTACCCCCAGGACAAGTGGGCCTGGGGCTGGAACAACAGTTCGGAGGTGTGGAACGGCCGCTTGGCGATGCTCGGCTTCTCCGCTTTCCTGTTGGAGTTGCTCAGCGGCCGTGGTCCGCTTCACGCCATCGGCCTCCTGTAAGTCGCGGCTGCTGCTGGCGCCCCTGCTGCTGGCGCCCCTGCTGCTGGAGGTGGCGGCGGCCTCCCCCGGTGCCGCCCAGTCCGGCTGGCGCCAGGGGGTATTCCCGGTGGCCAGCTTCTCCGGGTACACCAGTCATTTCGGCCAGCGCAGCGGTCTGGCCGGTGGCCTCGAGCAACACCACGGGCTGGATATCGCTGCCCCGCTGGGGGCGCCGATCCGCAGCTGGTGGGGGGGCAGGGTGCAGCAGGTGATCACCGACGGTGCCTGCGGCCTGGGGCTGGTGATCGCCTCCGGGCCCTACGAGCACCTGTATTGCCACCTCGCCGGCGCTGTGGAGGCTGGCCGCTATCGCAGCGGCCCGGTACTGCTGGCGGCCGGCAGTCCCGTGCGCCGCGGCCAGCTGATCGGCCATGTGGGGCTGAGCGGCCGCAGCACCGGTCCGCATCTGCACTGGGGCCTGCGCTACCGGGGCCACTGGCTGGATCCCGCGACCATCCTGCGGGCCATGGCCGCCGCCCGCAGGCGCCCACAGGCCGCACCCATTCCGGAGGCCAGACCTTAGGGTTGGACCATCCGACCACTGCCGCCCGAACCCGCCGTGACCGTGACGACCGTTTCGCCCGCGGCCACCGCTGCCGAGCAGGGGTACCCCCGGCGGGTGAGCGGCGGCTACGCCCTGATGGATGCGCTGCACCGCCATGGCGTGAAGCACATCTTCGGCTACCCCGGCGGCGCGATCCTGCCGATCTACGACGAGCTGCACAAGGCCGAAGCTCGCGGCTGGCTGCAGCACATCCTGGTGCGCCATGAACAGGGCGGCACCCATGCCGCCGATGCCTACGCCCGCGCCACCGGTGAGGTGGGGGTGTGCTTCGGCACCTCCGGCCCCGGCGCCACCAACCTCGTGACGGGCATCGCCACCGCCCAGATGGATTCGGTGCCGATGGTGGTGATCACCGGCCAGGTGCCCCGAGCCGCCATCGGCACCGATGCCTTCCAGGAGACCGACATCTTCGGCATCACCCTGCCGATCGTGAAGCACTCCTGGGTGGTGCGTGACCCCCGCGACATCGGCCGCATCGTGGCTGAGGCCTTCCTGATCGCCGCCAGCGGCCGCCCCGGCCCAGTGCTGATCGATGTGCCCAAGGACGTGGGCGTTGAGGAGTTCGACTACACACCCGTTGAACCCGGTTCGACGGTGCCGGCGGGCTTCCAACGCCCGCCGGTGGTGGATCCCGGCGCCATCAGCGCCGCCCTGGAGCTGATCCGTTCGGCCCGCCGGCCCCTGCTCTACGTGGGTGGCGGCGCCATCAGCAGCGCCGCCCACCGGCAGGTGCACGAGCTGGCGGAGCGCTTCCGCCTGCCCGTGACCACCACCTTGATGGGCAAGGGCGCCTTCGATGAGCTGCACCCCCTCTCGGTGGGCATGCTCGGCATGCACGGCACCGCCTACGCCAACTTCGCCGTTACCGAATGCGATCTGCTGATCGCCGTGGGGGCCCGCTTCGACGACCGCGTCACCGGCCGTCTGGATGGCTTCGCCCCTCGCGCCCAGGTGATCCACATCGACATCGATGCCGCCGAGCTGGGCAAGACCCGCATCCCCGAAGTGCCGGTGGCCGCCGATGTGAAGCAGGCCCTTGATGCCCTGTTGGCCGCCTCCTCGGCCGACAGCGCCCAGGGCCGCACCGATGCCTGGCTGGAGCGCATCGCCACCTGGAAGCAGCATTACCCCCTGGTGGTGCCGGCCCCCGAGGGTGAGATCGCCCCACAGGAGGTGGTGAGCCTGCTGCAGGAGCTTGCCCCCAGCGCTTACGTCACCACCGATGTGGGCCAACACCAGATGTGGGCGGCCCAGTTCCTGCACACCGGGCCCCGCCGCTGGATCAGCTCCGCCGGCCTGGGCACGATGGGCTACGGCATGCCGGCCGCCATGGGGGTGCAAACGGCGTTCCCCGAGGAGCAGGTGATCTGCGTGGCGGGCGACGCCAGCATCCTGATGAACATCCAGGAGCTGGGAACCCTCAGCCAGTACAACCTGCCGGTGAAGGTGGTGGTGCTGAACAACGGCTGGCAGGGCATGGTGCGCCAGTGGCAGGAGAGCTTCTACGGCGAGCGCTATTCCGCCTCGGAGATGACCGGCGGCATGCCCGATTTCCCCGCCTTGGCAGAAGCCTTCGGTGTGAAGGGGGTACGCATCAGCGAGCGCGTCAGCCTGCGTCAGCAGTTGAGCGAGGCGCTGAACCATCCGGGCCCCGCCTTCATCGAGGTGCAGGTGCGCCGCAACGAGAACTGCTACCCGATGGTGCCCCCCGGTGCCAGCAACGCCCAGATGGTGGGGCTGCCCTCCCATCCGGAGCTGGCGATCGAGACCAGCCGTGATTGCCACAGCTGCGGCCACACCACCGCCAGCTCCAGCCTGTTCTGTCCCAACTGCGGAAGCAAGCTCTGATGGGCCCCTGGCGCGCCGGCCTGGCGCTGCTCCTGCTGCTGGGCAGCCTGCTGCTGGGCTCCGGCCCGGCCCTGGCCGCAGAGGTGCTGCAGGTGCGCAGCGCCACCCTGCTGCAGGTGGGCGACCACAACCGCACCTACAGCGTGGAATTGGCCTGCCTCACGGTGGAGGCCGCCCAGCAACCGGCCGCATCGGCCTGGCTGCGGGAGCAGCTGCCGCGCCGCACCCGTGTGAATCTGCGCCCCCTGGGCAACCGCGATGGCCTGCTGCTCGCCCAGGTGCAGCGGCTTCCCAGCGGCTCACTGCCCGGGCTGGATCTCGGCGATGGACTGGTGCAGGCCGGTCTGGCCTCAGCCCTGCCACACTGCAGCGGCTGATCGTTTTCTCCCCCGCGCCATGGGTCTGAACCGCACCGCCAAGGGCATCGTGCTGGTGCCCAGCCTGCTGCTGGGCGGCGCCTTTCTCTCAGCGGCGGTTTGGGGTGATGGCGCAGGGGCCAACCGCACGCTGGCCCTGTCCCTCGGCGGTCTGCTGCTGGGGGCCGGGCTGCTGGCCCAGCTGTTCCCCGAACAACCGCCGGAATCCGACGGCTGATCCCCGCTTCAGTTGGCGGGTTTGCCGCTGGCGGCCCCCTTCTGGTTCTCCTGCACCAGACGGAAGTATTCAGGTGTGGGGAAGATGATGTAGTTGTCGTCCTTGGCTTTGATGATCTCCCGCAGCACGGCGGTGAGGTCCGCCACCTGGGGCTTGAGCTTGTCGCGGTCGGCCTGGGGCAGCTTGGTGAGGCTGTTCTGCAGGGTTTCGTAGCTCAGGTAGAACAAACCACGGGGGCCCTCGGGTGTGGTCACCGTCAGGAACGGTTTGGTGAAGAACACCGGTACGTTCAGGCCCTCGTTGATCTGCTGCTCGCTCAGTCCCTGGGCCTTGAGCAGGGTCACGGCCTGCTGCCGGTCACCATCGTTAACCACGATCGGAGCCACCAGCGGCTTGGTCTTGTCCTTCAGCTGCTGGTTGAGCTCCGTCACCTTGGCGTTCATCACGTTCAAGGGGATGGCCACCACCTGGGCCTTAAGGGTGGGATTGCTCTTCAGCAGTGAGGCCAGCTCCTTGTTGGCCTTGGCGCTTTCCAGATAGAGCGGCAGCACCAGGTTTTTGTCCCGCGGGATCGGCAGGGGCACGCCCTTGGCGTCGGTGAGCACGAACACCGGCACCACCTGCAACTTCTTGATGGCATCGGCCTCCGGGATCGCCTGGGCCGGCAGGGTGCTGTGCAACAGCGTCGCCAGTGCTGTGCCGCTGATCAGTCCTGCGGCACACAGGGGGCGTCCCAAGGTCCGACCCAGGGCACGGAACCAGGCTTGGGGACGGGACGCCATGCGACCAACTGTGCAAAGCGCAAGCCTAGTCAGGAAGAACTGCCTAACTTTCCCCTGCTGGACGGTGCTGCTCATGACCACCGCAGGACAGATCGGCACCACCGTGGCCGCCACCTCCGCCAACGCCGCCGCCACCTCCGCCGTGGATGGCTTGCCCCTCACGGTGCCGACGGCCTGGAGCGTCGGCCGAGGCCGCTCGCTCACCGCCCTGACGGTGGCTGCCGCGTTGCTGGGCTGCCAGGTCCTGGCGGCCAGCACGCCCCTGGGCAGCGATGTGCGGCTGTTGCTGCCCAGTGAGGGCTTGCTGGCGGGCCTTGGTGATGGCCTGCGCCGCGGCTATGGCCTGGCCATGGCCGAGAGCCTCTCCTGCGGCATGGCTCCCCCCAGCCTGCAGCTGGGCTGGTTGCCACCCGGGGAGGATCCGCTGCCGGCGTTGCAGCGGGCACCCCGCAGCGCCCTGCTGGTGGCCCCGCCCGCAGCGCCGCTGGAGTCTTACGGCCAGCTGGCGGTTCAGCAGCGGCTCAGCGTGCTGCTGCCACTGCAGCGGGGCCGCTCCCTCGATGGCCTGCCCCAGCTCCAGGGTGCCGATCGTCTCTGGCCGATCGTGCCGGCCCGCAGCCTGGAGGTGGATCGGCTGGCGGAGGCCCTGCTGGCCGATGGGGTGCAGCGGGTGATGGTGGTGCGCGATGCCAGCGCCGAGAGCCAGGCCCTCAGCGAGCGCTTCAGCGTCAGCTTCGCCAACGGCCGCGGCGTGCTGATCGGCCCCACCGCTGCGGTGATGAGCGTGGACGGTCGCGATCGCCAGGCCCTGGAGCAACTGCAGGCGGATGTGGATTGGTATCGCCCGCCGGCCCTGGTGGTGCTCACCGCCCCCGCCAGCCCCCTGGCCCAGGCCATCCGGGCCGGGCAGTGGCCGCCGGGGCTGCTGCTGGCCTGGCCGTTCCGCGTCAGCGGCCCCCTGGCCCAGCCCCAGCTGGGGGTGGATCCCCTCAGCCGTGGTCCCGGCTGGCAGGGCTTTGCCCAGCGCTTTGAACGGCGCTGGGGCTACCGCCCCGGCCTGGTGGAGAGCGCCGGCTACGACACCGGCCAGATCGCCGCCCTGGCGGCGGTGCCGGTCGCGGGACGCCCCGGTTGGGATCTGCAGTGGTTCGGCGGCAGGGGCCAACCGCTGCCTCTGTGCAGCGCCCTGCGCCAGCGCCGCACCGGTGAGGCCGTGCGCCCCCTGGGGGCCACCAGTCGTTTTGATCTGGCCGCGGCCAGCAGCCCCACCGCTCAACTGAATCTCAGTCGCGCTGCTGCGCGGCTGCCGTGAGCCCCGCTGGCGGCAGCACCCAGCCCCTGGTGCTGCCCTTGGCGGCGGTGGGGCTGGAGGCCATCGCTGCGGTGGGGGGCAAGAACGCCTCCCTCGGGGAGATGATCCGCGCGCTGCAGGGCGAAGGGGTGCGCGTGCCGGATGGCTTCGCCACCACCGCCGAGGCTTACCGCCTGTTCATCGCCCATGGTGATCTGCAGCCGCAGCTGCAGCGCCTGCTCGATGGCCTCGACGGCCGCGACATCGCCCAGCTGCAGGCTGCCGGGGCCGCTGCCCGCGGGCTGCTGCTCAGCACCCCCCTGCCGCCAGCGCTGGAGGAGGCGATCCTGGCGGCCTACCGCGCCCTCGGCAGCCCGGCGGTTGCCGTGCGCTCCAGCGCCACCGCCGAGGATCTGCCCGAGGCCTCCTTTGCCGGCCAGCAGGAGACGTTCCTGAACATCAGCGGTGAGACGCAACTGCTGGCGGCCTGCCGCCGCTGCTATGCCTCACTGTTCACCGACCGGGCCATCTCCTACCGCCAGCTCAACGGCTTCGATCAGCTCGCGGTGGCCCTCTCGATCGGCGTGCAGCCCATGGTGCGCTCCGATCTGGCCTGCTCCGGCGTGATGTTCAGCCTCGACACCGAGACCGGCTTCCGCAACGCCGTGCTGCTCACCGCCGCCTACGGGCTGGGGGAAACCGTGGTGCAGGGGGCGGTGAACCCCGATGACTGGCTCGTGTTCAAGCCCACCCTCGAGCAGGGCTATGCGCCGATCCTGAGCAAACGGCTCGGCAGCAAGGCGATCCGGATGGTGTATGGCGAACAGGCCGGCGGCGACAGCGGCATCGGCCACAGCGCCACCCACCTCGAACCGGTGCCCGAGGCCGAGCGCCTCCGCTTCGCCCTCAGCGATGCCGAGGTGCTGCAACTGGCCCGTTGGGCCTGTCGCATCGAGGCCCACACCAGCGCCCGCCGCGGCGTGCCCACGCCGATGGACATCGAATGGGCCAAGGACGGCACCAGCGGCGAGCTGTTCATCCTGCAGGCGCGGCCCGAAACGGTGGAATCCCGCCGCAACGCCGCACTGCTGCGCAGCTGGCGGTTGGAGCCCCACAGCGCCGAGTTGCTCTGCAGCGGCCGGGCCATCGGCGCTTCGGTGAGCAGCGGCCGGGCCCGCCTCCTGCGGGATCCCTCGGAGATCCAGCGGTTTCAGCCGGGGGATCTGCTGGTGAGCGAGCGCACCGATCCGGACTGGGAGCCGATCCTGAAGCGGGCCAGTGGTGTGATCACCAACCAGGGGGGGCGCACCTGCCATGCGGCGATCATCGCCCGTGAGATGGGCCTCACGGCGATCGTGGGGGTGGGCGATGCCACCGCCCGCATCGCCGATGGCGAGCTGATCACCGCCAGCTGCTGTGAGGGGGATCAAGGCCACGTGTATCGCGGCGCGTTGCCGTTCCGCGTGGAGGAACGCGATGTGGGCGATCTGCCCGCCACCCGCACCCAGATCCTGATGAATGTGGGCAACCCGGAGGAGGCCTTCCGCCTGGCGGCGATCCCCTGCGACGGCGTGGGGCTGGCCCGGCTCGAGTTCATCATCGCCAACCACATCCGCGTGCATCCGATGGCGCTGCTGGCACCGCAGCGGGTGGAGGATCCGGTCGAACGCCAGGCCATCGCCGCCCTCACCGCCGGCTACACCGACCCGGCGGAGTATTACGTGGATCTGCTGGCCCAGGGCATGGGCCGGCTCGCCGCCGCCTTCCACCCGAAGCCGGTGATCCTGCGCTTCTCCGATTTCAAGAGCAACGAATACGCCCGTTTGCTGGGCGGGCGCTGGTTCGAGCCCAAGGAGGAGAACCCGATGATCGGCTGGCGGGGGGCATCGCGCTACACCTCCAAGGCGTTCCGCGAGGCGTTCGGCCTGGAGTGCCGGGCCCTCAGGCGCGTGCGGGAGTCGATGGGGCTCCGCAACGGGATCCCGATGGTGCCCTTCTGCCGCACCCCCGAGGAGGGCGACCGGGTGCTGGCCGAGATGGCACGCCGCGGCCTGGTGCGCGGCGAGAATGGTCTGCAGGTGTTTGTGATGTGCGAGCTGCCCAGCAACGTGATCGGCGCCGAGGCCTTCGCCGAGCGCTTCGATGGCTTCTCGATCGGCTCCAACGACCTCACCCAGCTCACCCTCGGCCTCGATCGCGATTCGGCCCTGGTGGCCGATCTGTTCGATGAGCGCCACGCCACGGTGCTGGCGATGATCCGCCTGGCGATCCACACGGCCCAGCGCTGCGGCCGCAAGATCGGCCTCTGCGGCCAGGCCCCGAGCGATCACCCCGAGTTCGCTGCATTCCTGGTGCGGGAGGGCATCGATTCGATCAGCCTCAACCCCGACGCCGTGATCAGCACACGCCTGGCGGTGGCGGCGCTGGAGCGGGAACGGGGCCACGCGGGCGCGAGCAGCGCGGGGTGTGCGTGATGAACGGCCAGGCCATCCCTGACTTCACAGGGGCAGCTGAGTAGGCCAGGGGCTTGGCATTCCAGGGCCAGCCTTTTCAGTTGAACCTCTCGCTGATCTGGGCGGCGCTGCCCAAGGGCCAGCCTGCCTAACTGGGGCTTTATGGCTGAGCCATAATTATGTGGCCAGGACGAGCGTTTTAATTTGTGACCGAGGTCTTTCACCGCCCTCGCCTTGCTGCCGAGCTGGCCGGACGGCTGCTTCAGCCAGGTGTGCTGGATGAGGGACTGCGTTCCGGCCTGTTTCTCTCCGGCCTGCGGCGCACGGGCAAGACCACCTTCCTGCGCACCGATCTGGTGCCCGAACTGGAGGCCCAGGGCGCCGTGGTGATCTACGTGGATCTCTGGAGCGACACCAAAGCCAACCCCTCGACCCTGGTGCAGGCGGCGGTTCGTCAAACCCTGAGCGAGCTGGTCAGCCCCTCCTCACCACTGCTGGCGCGGCTGCGCCGGATCAAGGGCCTGGATCTCGGTGGGCTGGGTTTTCGGTTCGGGTTCCAATTGGACCAGCTCGGCGAAGTCGGTGGCGCCACGCTCGCCCAGGCATTCACGGAACTGGTGGATCAGAGCGGCGGCGATGTGGTGCTGATCATTGATGAGGTGCAGCAAGCGATCACCAGCGAGGAGGGTCACCAGATGCTGCTGGCCCTCAAGGCCGCACGGGATGCGATCAATCCCAGACCCGCCACACCGGGCCATTTTCTGTTTCTGGGCACCGGCTCCCATCGCGCCCTGGTGAGTGAACTGACGGCCCGCCGCAATCAGGCCTTTGTTGGCGCCACATCACTGGCTCATCCCGTATTGGATCAGGCTTATGTGCGGCATGTGCTGGAACGCTTGCACAACGAGGGAATGGAGCCGTTGCCATCCGAAGACGCTGCCTGGTCTGCCTTTGAGACCCTGGGACATCGGCCGGAGGAGTTTCTGCGGGCTCTCGGTCAGCTACGTCTCAGCGTCAGGGCGTCGTCGGGGTTGGCCGCTGATCAGCTGCTGCCGGTGATCGCCGCCACGTTGCGGGGTTCGGCGGCGGATCTGGAGCTGCTCAAAGTGGAGCAACTGGGTGGGCTCGCCTCGGCGATCTTCGAACGGGTGGCAGGACGCGAGGGGCCGGCCCGGGGGATCTTCTCCGCGGAAGCCGCGGCTGCCTACGGCGAAGCGATCGGTCGGGAGGTGAGGGTGGAGGAGATCCAACCGGTGGTGAATGAACTGCTCGCGGCCAACGTGCTGATGCGCTTGGGGCATGGTCTGTATGGCGTGACCGATCCAGTGGTGCAGGAGATCTGGCGGGAAAGGCAACGCTGACGCCGTTGATGGCCGAGTTGAGCGCTGGAGCCACGAGGACCACCGGCCCAGTGGCGGATCATCTGGTCATTTTCTAACTTGCAGCAAGGTTGAAGCTCGGACCCGGCTGCCCCGCACATCCAGCCGCTGATGCCACAGATGGTCTAAACGCTGGGCGCAGGCTTCCCAATCGCCGAG
>JBJTHL010000001.1:0-6186 GCA_046094445.1 Vulcanococcus sp. | reverse complement strand
GGGTGGTGGGGGATGGGGAAGAGGTCAAGGTTGTTGCAGGCTGATCACAGTCCAGACCCAGCCGTGGGAGAATTATTCAACGTTTTTCGGTGGAAACCGGCCCATGATCGAACCCCTGCTCTGCGGCATCGTGCTCGGTCTGATCCCCGTGACCCTCGTGGGCCTGTTCGTGGCCGCCTGGAACCAGTACCGCCGTGGCAGCGCCCTGGGGGGCTGACCCACCGGGTTCAGCCCGTTGGTGATGGCTGCAGCATCAGCACGGTGCTGGTGCCGTAGCGCTTCTCCTTGATGCACGCCCAACCCTCCGGCACGGCAGGTGGCTCAGCGGAGGCGCACTCCAACAGCAGCAGCCCATCGGCGCTGATCCACTGCCCGGGGCCCACGGCTGCCGCCAGCTGTGGGTAGAGCCCCGAGGCATAGGGGGGATCCGCATAGATCAGGTCAAACGGTGCACCGGTGCGGTTGCCCTGGTTGAGCCAGCGCACCACCTCCTGTTGCACGATCTGCACCGCTGCTGTGGGGTTCTGGCCTGCAGCGACCAGCTCCAGATTGGCGCGGGCCGTGGCGGCCATGCGCCGGTCCTGATCCACAGCCACCACCCGCCGGGCTCCCCGCTGCAACGCCTCGCAGCCCATCACACCGCTGCCGCAGCAGAGATCCAGCCAACTGGACCCCGGCAGCTGCGGCGCCAGCATGTTCATCACCGCCAGCCGCACCCGTGAGGGCGTGGGGCGGGCTGTATCACCCGGCGGGCTCTGCAGACGCCGGCCACCGCTGAGGCGCAGCACCATCAGCGGCCCTTCACCCAGGCCAGCCAGCGCTGCAGCAGCTCCTCTCCCGCCACGCTGGACTTCTCCGGGTGGAACTGACAGGCCGCCAGCGATCCCTGCCACACCGCGGCCGTGACCGGCCGATCAGCAAAGGCCACCTGTGCGGTGATGCAGGCGGGATCGCTGGGCACCGCCGCATAGGAGTGCACGAAATACATCCAGGCCGGGGCCGCGTCCGCCGGCAGCAGCGGGCTGGGGCGGGCCGGCAGCAAGGGCTCCCAGCCCATGTGGGGAATCGGATGACCGCTCAGGCGCGGCAGGGCGGCCACATGGCCAGCGATCAGCCCCAGTCCTGGTGCCTGCCCCTCCTCGCTGCTCTCGAACAGCAACTGCAGCCCCAGGCAGATCCCCAGCAACGGTTGATCCGCCTGGCACCACTGGCGGATGGCCGGCACCAGGCCTGAGGCGTGCAGCCGCTCCATGGCGGGGTCGAACGCCCCCACCCCAGGCAGCACCAGGGCGCTGCAGGGCTCCATTGCCTCCGGGCTGTGCACGCTGCTCACCTCCACTCCCAGCCGCTCAAAGGCCCGTTGCACGGAGTGCAGGTTGCCCATGCCGTAGTCGATCAGGCCGATGCGCGTCATGGGCGGGCGGGGAGGCTGCACACACGTTCGCCAGGTTGCTCGATCGCCGGTTCCAGGGGCAGCGGCAGGGTGTTGAGGTGATCGATCAGCTGGTAGAGCAGGCCGATGCGGCGCTTGTCGAGATGACAGCGCAGGCAGGGGCGCAGGATGCCGTTGCTGTCTGCGCTTTCCCCCTGGCTGATGCTGCCCTCAGCCACCAGGGCATCGAACGCACGGTTCAGCTCATCCAGCCTGTCGGCTGGCAGTGGGGCATGCAGCAGCAGCTCCAGGCCGTCCTCCACCACCTGGCTGGTGTGAAACACCCGGTAGAACCGGCTGATGTGATCCATGGCTTCGCTGGCGCTGCGGGCCTGCTTGAGCAGGGCGGTGTCCTCCGCTGAGATCAGGCCGCGATCCACCAGGGCCGCCTGGATGTCCTGCAGCCAGCGGGGCCAGAAGTCGTCGCCGGCGGGGGCCAGCATCACCAGGGGGATCGGCGGCGTGCGGCCGGTCTGAATCAGGGTGAGGGATTCGAACAGCTCATCAAAGGTGCCGAAGCCACCGGGCAGCACCACCAGAGCGTCGCTCTCGCGCAGGAAGAAGAGCTTGCGGGTGAAGAAGTAGCGGAAGTGCAGCAGCCGGCCTTCACAGCTGCTCACGTAGGGATTGGCATGCTGCTCGAAGGGCAGCTGAACGTTCAGGCCGATGCTGTTGGGACAGCCGGCGCCGCTGTTGGCCGCCTCCATGATGCCGGCGCCGGCGCCGGTCATCACCTCAAAACCTCGGCGCACCGCCTCCTCCGCCAGCTCCCGGGCCAGGCGATACGCCGGGGCTTCGGGTTCGGTGCGGGCCGAGCCGAACACGGTCACCTTGCGGGTCTGGCGATGGGGGGCAAACACGCCAAGCCCATCGCGCACGTCGGCCAGGGTGCCGCTGATCAGCCGCCATTCATCCGCATCCTGGTGGCTGCGGGCAATCTCGAGCAGGGTGGTGATCGAGCGTTCGATCGCCCGGCGCTGCGGGTGGCCCTGCAACAGGGCTTCCAGAGCCTGAAGCGGACTGCGCTCCATCAGCGACGGGCGCCTGCCGACCTCAGAGGTACTTGCTGATCGTGCCGGAGAGGGTGGTCTTGGGCACAGCACCCACCACGGTGTCGACCTTCTGGCCGCCCTTGAACACCATCAGCGTGGGGATGCTGCGGATGCCGTACTGGCTGGCCACGTTGGGATTCTCATCGGTGTTCAACTTGAACACCTTGATCTGGCCCTCGAACTCCTTGGCGATTTCGTCCACGATCGGGGCCACCATGCGGCAAGGACCGCACCAGGGGGCCCAGAAGTCCACCAGCACGGGCACATCGCTCTTGAGAACGTCTTGCTCGAAGGAAGCGTCGGTGACGGCAGCGGCGCTGGACATTCGAGGAGGGGTCAGGGTTTTGGGAATCTAGCAATCGATTTCGGCCTTGCCCACGGGGCGGCGGAAGTCGTTACCAGCGGTCTCAAGCCCGTGGAGCCTGGAGCTGTGGAAGACAGAAAGCCCGGACGCGCCGGGCCGGGGGGTGTGAGGAGTGTGAGGGCCGAAGCCCGCACACCAGGAGGCTAACCGCCGCCCCTTACTTGCCCATGCCCAGTTGCTGCGCCTTCTGATAGACCTTGCCTTCCGTGAGCAGCGACGGGGCCACCACCACTTCCACCTGCTGCATCTCCTTGAGGGTGCGGGCGCCGAGGGTGCCCATCGAGGTGCGAATGCAGCCCAGCAGGTTCTGGGTGCCGTCGTCGAGGGAGGCGGGGCCGCGCAGAATTTTCTCGAGGCTGCCGGTGGTGCCCACCTTGATGCGGGAGCCGCGGGGCAGCACCGGGCTGGGGGTGGCCATGCCCCAGTGGAAGCCGCGGCCGGGGGCCTCGGCGGCGCGAGCGATCGGTGAGCCGATCATCACGGCGTCGGCGCCGCAGGCCAGGCACTTGCAGATATCGCCGCCGGTCACGATGCCGCCATCGGCCACGATCGGCACATAGCGGCCGCTTTCGTTGAAGTAGTCGTCGCGGGCGGCGGCACAGTCGGCCACGGAGGTGGCCTGGGGGATGCCGATGCCGAGCACGCCGCGGCTGGTGCAGGCGGCGCCGGGGCCGATGCCCACCATCACGCCGGCGGCGCCGGCGCGCATCAGCTTGAGGGCCACCTCATAGGTGACGCAGTTGCCGATGATCACCGGTACCCCGAAGGTGCGGCAGAGGGCTTCGAGATCCAGGCTCTCCTGCCCTTCCGGACCCACGTGCTCGGTGCTGACCACCGTGGCCTGCACGAAGAACAGGTCGGCGCCGGCCTCGGCGATCGCCTTGCCGAACTTCAGCGCCGCCACCGGGGTGGCACTCACCGCGGCGATGCCACCGCGCTCCTTGATCTCGGCGATGCGCTTGCGGATCAGGTCTTCGCGCACCGGCTGGCTGTAGAGCTCCTGCATCAACGGCACGAACTCCTCCTTGCCCACCGCGGCAATGCGATCCAGCGCCGGGTTGGGGTCGTCGTAGCGGCACTGCACGCCCTCGAGGTTGAGCACCCCCAGGGCGCCCTGCTTGGTGAGCTCCACGCACATCCCCACATCCACCACGCCATCCATGGCGCTGGCGATGATCGGGATCTCGCGGGTCACCCCACCGAGGGTCCAGCTGCTGTCGGTCACGGCGGGGTCAACGGTGCGACCGCCGGGCACCAGTGCGATCTCGTCGATGCCGTAGGCGCGGCGAACGGTACGGGAGCGGCCGAGCTGGATGTCCACCGTGAAACAAGACGCAATCGAGCCAAGCTATCAACCGGCGCGATGGGCCTACCCATCCGGCAACGGGGAGGCAGCGGCGGGAAGGCAGCGGCGCTCAGGCCTTGCCGCGGAAGGCCCGCCAGCGTTTCTGCAGATCGCGCAGCACCGCCTGGCGCTCCTCGCTGCGCACCAGGCGCCGCAGACCGAAGCGGGTCACGGCGATCACGCCCACGAGCTCCAGCAGCCCGGGCACCAGGGGCAGGCTGTCGAGCACCCCCAGCAGGGCGCCGTACACGCGCAGCACCAGCAGCAGGGCGATCAACCCGGCCAGCAGGCTCAAGGGCCCACGGGCCGACTGCCACTGCTGCTGCAACTGGCCGCTGGCCAGCCAGTGGCGCAGCTTCTGCAGCAGCAGCTCCCATTCGCCCCCATCGCCATCGTCGCCACCGCCCGGGGCGCTGGCGGGCACCTCCAGGGTGGCGGCCACCTCGGGCACGCCGTTGATGCGCACGGGTGCGGGAGAAACGACCGCTGGCGTGGCTGGTTCGACCGCGGGCGCCGGCTCGGACGGCAGCACGGGCTCGGGGGTCGGCTCGGGCTCCGGTGCCGCCAACACGGCTTCGGGGCCAGGTGCAGGCTCGGATTCTTGTGCTGGTTGGGTAGCGACCGGTTCGGGTTCTGGTGCTGGTTGGGTGGCGATCGGTTCGGATGCTGTCGCGCTCGTCTCCAGCCCGGCTGGCTCGCTCACAGCGGCGGCAACCGGTTCGCTGATCGGCGCCGGCGCCGCCTCGGCAGGGCTGGGGGCCGGGCTGCTGGCGGTGGGATCGGCGTCCGATGCAGGGGCTGGCGCGTCAGCCATGAATCCGAGGGGGAGGCGGAAGGACCAGGAGCTTACGGCCGGTTTTCGGGCTCGCCATCCCCCAGGGGCAGCAGGGCCGGCCGCTCCGGCAGCGGCTGCAGCGGCAGACGCAGGGGGAATCGTCCCGCCAACAGCTCCTGGCTGAGGTGCTCAGCGATCTCGGCCGCCAGCCGCGGGCTGTGGGCCGGGGCGCAGCGCAGCTGACGGCCCTGAAGCAGGAGCCGGCCCTGGTTGAGATCGCTGTAGCGGGCCATGCCGAGGCTGGGCCGCACCCGGCGCGGAATGGCGAAATCCAGCACCGGTGCCTCGAGCTCGGCATCGCCGCAGGCGGCCTGGCGGGCAATGGTGCCGTTGATCAGCGGCACCGGCGCAGCGATGGCCACGAGCAGGCCGCTGCCGCCATCGCTCATGCGCGTGGGCCGCAGCCAGCGCCGCTGCAGGGTGTGGAGTTCCACCGCCAGGGCGGCGGCAGCGCCGGGGCTGAGGGCATGGCCACTGGCCTGGCGCCGGGCCCGGGGGTTGTGGCCGCTGCCGGCACCGCTCACCCAGCCGATGGCACCCGCCACCAGCAGGGGCGATCCCGGGCCCAGCAGGCTCAACCCCGGCATCGTCATGCCGATGCTGCCGGCACCACTGCAAGTGGTGAGGGCACTGCTGAGGGGCCCCAGCACGGGCCCCCAGGGGGTGGTGGTCAGCCCCTCGCGGCTGCTCACCGCCACCACCCCGTTCTCAGCCACGGCGCGATGCAGCAGCAGGCGGCCGGCACCGATGCTGCCCAGGCTGAGGCGGGTGTCCAGGTCCAACCGCGGCTGCTGCGCCGTGCCCACACCGCTGGCGCTGAGGGGCAGGCTGTGGCCGGCGAGCAGATCGTCGAGCACCGCTGCCCCCCCCAGCCCGATCGGCAGCAGCAGTTCACTGTTGCCATGGCCCCCCAGCCCTTCGCTGGCCCCGAGGCGGAAGCGGCGGATGCGGATCGGCGGATCGCTCGGGCCCAGCAGCAGCAGCAGGCTGGCCTGATCGGTGAAGTCGGCGTTGGCAGCCACCACCACATCGGTGCAGCGGTAGGCCTCGGCCAGCCCCTCACGGCACACCAGCTCGCGGTAGGCGGCGGCGCTGCGCACCTGCAGCGTGCCCTGGCGCTGACGCGCGATCAGCTCCTCCTCGCAGCGGGGGGCGAAG